>CAYGZI010000941.1:0-1500 GCA_964354245.1 uncultured Planctomycetaceae bacterium | reverse complement strand
AGCCGGTCTGCACGACCAGGACGTCGTTGCGGATCAGCTCCTTGACCATCGCCAGGTGGCACTCGTCGTGGGGGAACTTGGGGTTATTGCACCCGACCACTCCGGCCACGCCCCGCAGCCGCCCGGTCTGGATTCCGTCGTTGAGCGGCCGGTAGCTGGGGCGGTACCTGCCGCCGAGGATCTGGAAGATCACGTCCTTGGTGAACCCGGCGACGATCCGTTCCTGCACGTTAGGGATATGGACTTTCGCCGGGTCGCGCCGCGTGTAGTTCTCGATGGCGATCCGCACGATCCGGCGGGCCGTCTCCATCGCCTGCTCCTCGTGAAACTCGACGTAATCGGCACCCGAGAACTTGGCCTTGGGGCTGGTTGCGACGATTTTCGTATGAAAACACTTCTGTAACTGGCTGATTGCCGGGAAGACACATTGGACGTCCACGAGCATCACGTCCACCGCGCCGGTCATGATTGCCAGCTCTTGCTGGAGGAAGTTGCCGGCCACGGGGATGCCGTGTCGCATGAGAACTTCGTTGGCCGTACAGCAGATGCCGGCCAGATTGATGCCCTTGGCCCCCGCGGCGGCGGCCTGGGCCAAAAGCTCGGGGTCCCGGACAGCCGCCACCATGACGTCGGAGAGCGTGGGGTTGTGGCCGTGAACGAGGATGTTCACCTCGTCCTTCTTCAGCACGCCCAAATTGACCCGCGAGCGCAGGGGATGCGGCTCGCCGAACAGCACGTCGGAGACGTCGGTGGCAATCATCGACCCGCCCCAGCCGTCGGCCAGCGCAGCCCGGACGCAGGCCAAGATCAGGTGCTCGGGGTCGTTATCCACGCCCATGGTGGTCATGTGCAGGCCGCCGACGATCTCGCGGTCCACGCCGCCGGGGGTGGTGTCGGCCGCCGCCCAGTTCTTCCGCTGCTGCTCGGGGGCCCGAGCCACGTTCGCCAAGGCCCCTTCCTGCTTGCCGAACTCGGCCAAGAGCAACTGGGCAAGGTCCTTGGCCACGTCGCGGTCGCTGCGCCCGTCGCGGGCGATGCCGTATTCGTCGGCAAGGGCACGGAGCTTGGCCAGGCCGCGGATCGTGTATGCCTCCGACTTCGCCTCGGCCGCCAGCAGAAGGGCATGAACGATCTCTCGCCCGTGGTCGGAGTGGGCCGCCGAGCCGGCGGCGACGTGGCGGAGCAGGTTGCGGGCGACGATGGTATGGGCGGTCGCGCCGCAGATGCCTTCCTGGGCGCCCTTTCCGTCGGGGTTCACGCGGCAGGGCCCCATGAAGCAGTTGCGGCAGCAGAGACCTTGCCGTCCGAAGCGGCACTGGCCCTTCTGGGCCTCCAGGCGGTCCCATACCGTGGCAATACCCTGCTGGGCGGCAAGGATAACCATCTCCTGCGTGGCCGGATCGGCCGAACGCTGCTTTACCTCTGCCATGAAAGCTCCTCGTGTAAGCCCAGTAGGTTATGCTTCAGCATAACGAAACCTGGCGGCAACCGTAGGGTGGG
>CAYGZI010000940.1:0-1506 GCA_964354245.1 uncultured Planctomycetaceae bacterium | reverse complement strand
CGCCACCCGCCACCCGCCACCCATCCCTACTCGCGCGGATGGAGGCGTGTGATCAAGAGGTCGTAGATCCACCCGCCCAGGACGCCGCCCACCAGCGGCCCCACGATTGGCACCCACCACCAGTACTCCCCGGCGCAAAAGACCTCGGGTCCCCAGCCGGCCAGAAAGGTGAAAACGCGCGGGCCGAGGTCGCGGGCCGGGTTGATGGCGTAGCCGGAGTTGTAGCCGAAGGTCATGCCGATCGCGAGCACGACGCCCCCGATCAACACAGGCGCCACGCTCGCGGCGGGGGCCTGGTTCCGAGTGTCGGTCAGGGCGAAGATGCACAACACCAACAGCGCAGTGCCGACGATCTGGTCGATCAGGCCGCCGGGCAGGGGCGAAAGGAAGGGCTGCGGGTAGGTGGCCCAGATGCCGGCGGTGCCTTGCGGACCGAGGACTTGGCGCGTGCCGCCGTCGAAGTTGTCCAGGGCGTCCATATACGCGACGTACACCAGCGCCGAGGCCACAAAGGCCCCGGCCAGTTGCGCAAGGCAGTAGGGCGCCACCTTGCGCCACGGAAAGCGGCGGAGCGCGGCCAAGGCCACGGTCACGGCCGGATTCAGATGCGCCCCCGAGACCCCGCCGGCCACGTACACGCCCATCGTCACTCCGAAGGCCCAGCCGAGGTTGATCGACAGGTACTCGCCGCTCGTGCGCCCGCTGAGCAGGACCTGCGCGACCGATGCGCAGCCGAAGACGATCAGCACAAAGGTGCCCAGAAACTCCGCCGCCATTTCCCTCGTCACGGGCCGCACCACGATTCCACCTCGCTGTTGAGTCCGCACGTCCGCCCCGGTGTAGCGGCGATTGTCCAACACTTGGCCTCAAGAAGCAACGGGGGTGAGGGAACGACGCCGTCAAAGCACGAAGTTATTGTTGGACGGCCGGTGGGAAATATGTCAGACTGGATGTCCACGTTTCCCTTGGCGGCGGCCCGTTCGGTGCGCCCGGCCGGCGCATGCCGAATGCTGCCCAGCTCGCGTACGTTGTCTCTCGACGGAGGTAGACCATGACGAATCGACTTCGGATCGTGCTCATTCTCGGAGGGCTTGTGGCCGCGGCGGTCTCGCTGAGCCGGATCGGCCGGGCCGCGGAGGGGCGGAACCTTGTGACGGGCGAGGAGCGGCAGAAAATCCAACGGGCGATTCCCGCCAAGGCGCCGGCCCGGCCCGCCAAGCCCCGCAGGCTCTTGATCTTCGACCACAACGTGGGATACGGCGGACACCGCTCGGCAGCGCACGCGAACCTGGCCTTCACCTTGATGGGCAAGAAGACCGGGGCGTTCGAGGCCGTGGTGCGCCGCGACCCCGCCGCGTTCGCAGCCGAGAGCCTCAAGAAGTTCGACGCGGTGTTCTTCAACAACACGGTGGGAAACCTGTTCGAGGACCCGGGGCTGAGGCGCAACCTGCTGGAGTTCGTCTCCGGCGGGGGCGGGCTGATGGGCGTTCACGGGACCACCGTGGC
>CAYGZI010000939.1:0-1510 GCA_964354245.1 uncultured Planctomycetaceae bacterium | reverse complement strand
TGGCGGGCACGGCCCGCATCAAGCACGCCCACAACGTCCGCATCATCCGCGTGATGTGCAGCGGCCGGGTCGATCCCACGTTCATCCTCAAGGCCCTCTCGCTGGGGGCCGACGGCGTGATGGTCGCCGGCTGCCATCCCGGCGAATGCCACTACATCGAGCAGAACTACAAGGCCATGCGCCGCTTCCATCTCATCAAGCACGCCCTGCGGCAGATGGGCATGGACGAGGACCGCGTGCGCCTGGTCTGGGCATCGGCGGCCGAGGGGAAGCAACTGGCCGAGGCGATCGACAAGCTCGTCGAGGACGTGCGCCGGCTCGGCCCGCTGCGGTGGCCCGGCAACTGGGAAGAAAACGGCGAGCGCCAGGCCGCCCTGGAGAACATCGTCAAAGAGCACGAAGAGGCGATGGAGGTCCTGCGATGAGCGAGAAACCCAAGGGGAAACTGGCCCTCTACTGGGCGGCGTCTTGCGGCGGGTGCGAAATCGCGGTCCTGGCCCTCAACGAGAAGATCCTCGACGTGGCCGCCGCCTTCGACATCGTCCTCTGGCCCGTGGCCGTGGACGCCAAGGTCCGCGACGTCGAGAAAATGCCTGATGGCTCGATCGACGTCTGCCTCTTTAACGGCGGCATCCGCAACAGCGAGCAGGAATACATGGCCCAGCTCCTCCGCCGCAAGGCAAAGGTCCTGGTGGCCTTCGGCTCCTGCGCCCAGGAGGGCTGCATCCCCGGGCTGGCCAACTTGAGCAACAAGGAAGAGATCTTCAATAACTCCTACCAAGAGACCTTCACCACCGAGAACCCCGGCAACGTCCGGCCGCAGCCCGAGACCAAAGTACACGAGGGCACGCTCCACCTGCCCGTCTTCTACGACACGCTTAAGACCTTGGATCAGACCGTCGCGGTGGACTACTACCTCCCCGGCTGCCCGCCCGAGGCCGACCGGATCTGGGACGCGGTCGTGGCGATCCTCGAGGGCAAGCTCCCGCCCGCCGGCTCGGTGATCGGCTCGGACACGACCGTCTGCGACGACTGCCCGCGCACGCGGACCGAGAAAAAGATCAAGAAGTTTCACCGCACCTGGCAGATCATCCCGGACGAAGAAACGTGCCTTCTGGAGCAGGGGCTGTTGTGTTGCGGGCCGGCGACCCGGGCCGGCTGCGGGACGCGTTGCCCGCAGGTCAACTCGCCCTGCATCGGCTGCTACGGGCCCAACAACGGCGTCTTGGACTACGGGGCGAGGCTGATGAGCGCGCTTGCCTCGGTGATCGATTCCGACAAGCCGGAGGAGATCGACCGGATCATCCAGGAGGGCATCCCGGACCCGGTCGGGACGTTCTACCGCTTCAGCCTGGCGCATAGCCTTCTGCGGCGGAAGAAGAAATTGCAGACTGCAAATTGAAGATTGCAGATTTGCAATTTGCAGTCTGCATTACTTCCTGGGCGTGCGGTTTAGTAGAGGATAGCGAGGAGAAATCCCGTCATGAAGCGCATATCCATCGACCCGGTG
>CAYGZI010000938.1:0-1522 GCA_964354245.1 uncultured Planctomycetaceae bacterium | reverse complement strand
GCCAGGCGGCGTCGGCCACCGCCAGCCCGGTGGCGAAGTTGTCGGTGCAATCCAGGACCACGCCGGCACCGCGGACGATCCGCGGACAGACCCTATTTGCGGAGGGAAGAAACGGCAAAGCGGTGATGCTATCAGGCTACAGAAAAGGTGGGGGCGGGCTAGGCCCGGAACCGGAGCGCCAAGGAGGGATATCTGATGGCTCAACTCAAGGGTGTTACAGTCGGTACGGTGATGATCTTTGCGGCGTTGGGCCCAGCAGTGCTGTTCGGCGCGGAGGCGCAAAGCACACCATGCCTCCCGGAGGACTACGTCCCGGCGATCTGCTTCTCGCCGTACACGGATGGGCAGGCGCCCGGCGCCGTCATTCCCCGCGGGCAGATTCGTGAGCGGCTCGGCATCGTTGCCCCATACACGGACGCGGTTCGGTCGTACGGTGCCACCCACGGCCTAGAGAACATCCCGGAGGAAGCCCGTGGCTTTGGCCTGGGGGTCACCATGGGCGCATGGATCGCCGATGACAGGCAGGCGGAACTCGACAACCTCGTGCTCAAAACGCAGGCCGGCTGGGTCGACATTGCGGTTGTCGGCAACGAGGAGATCTGCGCACGCCGAGAGACTGACCTGAGCCTTGCGCAACTCGTGCGCGATGTGCAGGCGCGGCTCGACAACCTCGACATGGGCCACATCCCAGTGACGACCGCTGAGCCCTTCAACACGCTTTTCGAGCTCGACGGCACACCGAGGCAGCCGCAATTGATTGCGCAAGTTGATGTGGTCATTGCAAACATCTATCCGTTCTGGGAAGGCTGTGCCATCAACGAAGCGATATTCGTTCTTGAGCAGCGATACCGGGCTGCCGTCCAAGGCGCGGCCGGGAAACGAGTCATCATCGGCGAGACCGGCTGGCCGAGCGAAGGGTTCCCCAAGGACAGGGCTCTGCCATCCCTTGAGAACGCGGCGTGATATCGGCGAGACGCGGTTTCGTGGGCTCGAGAGAACGATGTGTTGATGTTCTCCTTCGAGGTGTTTGACGAGGCGTGGAAGGAGATCCCGCCCACCCCGTACGGGGTGGAAGATCATTGGGGCGTCTGGGATGCCCAAGGCAACCTGAAGATCCCCGAGCCGGCCTCCCTTGCTTTCCTTGGCATCGGCACCTTAGCACTGCTGTGCCGGCAGAGACTGACCGGCGCGCGAGGGCCTCGCCGCTTGGGCAAAGCCCCCAAGATGGGGCCGTCCGCGGCCACGCCGCGAGGAGCTCCTCGAGCTGCTGCATCGCCGCGTCGCTCTTCCCCTCGCGGGCGAGGATTCCCGCGATCCGGAAGGTCGCCGTCTCCCGGTACGGCGACTCCGGGTAGACCGACAGGAGCGTGCGGTACCGCTTTTCCGCGGCGGCGTCCGATCCGAGCGCGTACTCGCATTCGGCGAGGAAGAAGACCGCGTCGCGCACGAACGCGCCGCTCGGATGGTCGGCGAGCACCTTCGCGTAGAGGTCGCGCGCGGCCGCGTACCGGCCGGCCCGCTG
>CAYGZI010000937.1:0-1525 GCA_964354245.1 uncultured Planctomycetaceae bacterium | reverse complement strand
GGCAGTAGGCAGTAGGCAGTAGGCAGTAGGCAGTAGGCAGTAGGCAGTAGGCAGTAGGCAGAAGCTGATAGCTAACCCGTCTGGGTCTTCAGCACCTCACTCAACACGTCGCAGCCCTCGTGGACCTGCTCTTCGGCGAGCGTCATCGCCGGCAGAAGGCGGATCACGGTCCCGTGGGTGCAGTTGACCAGGAGCCCGCGCTCCATGCACGCCTTGACGGCCGGGGCCCCTTCGATGGCCAGCTCGATGCCGATCAGCAGGCCGACAACGCGGACCTCGCGGATGATATCGCACTGCGATTTCAGCTCCTCCAGTCGCCGGCCGAAGACGGCGCTGAGGTGCCGGGCCCGCTCCAGCAGGTTCTCCTTCTCGATCATCTCGATGGTGGCCAGCCCCGCGGCCGCGGCGATCGGGTTGCCGCCGAAGGTGCAGGCGTGCATGCCGGGGCGGAGGCTGGGGGCGACTTCCGTGCGGGCGAGCATGGCCGCCCCGGGCAGGCCCCCGCAGATCGCCTTGGCCAGCGTCATGATGTCCGGAGTGACGCCGAAGTGCTGGTAGGCGAACCAGTGGCCCGAGCGGCCGCAGCCGGTCTGGACCTCGTCGAAGACGAGCAAGAGGCCGTGGTCGTCGGCCAGCTTGCGGAGTCCGGCGAGGAAGCCGTCGGGCGGGACGCGGATGCCGCCCTCGCCCTGGACGGGCTCGATGAGGATGGCGGCGGTTTCGTTGTCGATCAGCTTGGCGACGGCGTCCAGGTCGCCGAACGGGGCGTAGACGAAGCCTGCCATCAAAGGCCCCAGGCCCTCGTGATACTTGGGCTGGGCCGTGGCGGAGATCGAGCCGAGGGTGCGGCCGTGGAAGCCGCCCTCGAAGGTGATGATCTTGTATCGCGGGCGTTTGGCGTGGAGCCGGACCAGCTTGATCGCGGCTTCGTTGGCCTCGGTGCCCGAGTTGCAGAAGAAGGCCTGCCCCCCGAAGCTCCGCTCGGACAATGCCTGGGCCCAGCGGCCTTGCAGCTCGGTATACCAGGTGTTGGGCACGTGGATCAGGGTGCCGAGCTGTTGGCGGACGGCTTCGACCACGGGGGCCGGGCAGTGCCCGAGCAGGTTGCACCCCCAGCCGGGGAAGAAATCGAGGTAGCGGTTTCCCTCGTTGTCCCACACGTACGAGCCTTCGCCGCGAGCCAGGGCGACGGGAAAGCGCGTGTAGTTGGGGACGACGTATTGCTGGAAGAGGTTGACGGTTTGCTGGGAGTTCAATGAAGCTTCCATGTGACCTGGGTGTCCCTGTAGAGCCTGTTTGGGAAACGGCTATCAGCCTTCAGCGGTCAGCGATCAGTGCTCGAAAGTGTTTAGACGCCGGTCGCGGCGAAGGGGTTCGCGACCGCCGGTCGCGGCTTTATGGGTGGTGTCTACTGTCTACTTTTCTCCCGGCACGATCTCCGTGCCCACGCCGCGGCTGGTGTAGATCTCCAAGAGCAGCGAGTGCCGCAATCGCCCGTCGATGATGTGGACCTTGCGGACTCCCT
>CAYGZI010000936.1:0-1540 GCA_964354245.1 uncultured Planctomycetaceae bacterium | reverse complement strand
CCAGGAGGACAGACATTCCTGTCTGTCCGGACAACCAGGACGACAAGCACTTCTGCCCGTCCAAAGGAGATCGCACCATGGCTAACGTCCAAGACCGCGTGATCGCGGTGACCGCGCGGGTGTTGCGGCTCGATCCGCAGGAGATCAAGCTGGAGCATCATTTTGCCAAGGACCTGGGCGCGGAGAGCGTCCAGTCGGTGGAGCTGGTCGCCAACTTCGAGGAGGAATTCGGCATCGAGATGGAGGAAGACGCCGCGATGGCGGTCTCGACCGTGGGCGAGGCGGTCCGGTTCATCGACCAGGTGTGCCGGGAGCAAGGCGTGGCGACGTGAGAGGGATCGGGGATTAGGTCGGTAAGAATGAGAAGTGAGAAATGAGAAGTGCAAAGTGCAAATTGGCCGCTCGAACCAATCCCCCACTTTGCACTTCTCATTTCTCACTTCTCACTGATCGAATCTGGTTGCGATTGTGGCGCATTACGTTGCGGACGAGGAGGTTTCATGTCCAAGATGACGAGGGTCAACAGCGTGCGGTCTTTTCCATTGGTCGATGCAACCGAGCCGAACCTTCTTGAAGAGGTCTTCGACTACGGCCGGCCCCCGCTCATCCGCTTCGACGACCCCGTCATCGAATACATCGACGGCAAGCCGGTCCAGTTCGATCCGCAGGACCTGAAGACCCGCGGGCTGGTGATCACCGACACCACCTTCCGCGACGGCCAACAGGCCCGGCCCCCCTACACCGTCGACCAGATGGTCCACATCTACGACCTTCTGGGCAAGCTCGGCGGCCCGGGCGGCGTGATCCGCCAGACCGAGTTTTTCCTCTACACCAAGAACGACCGCGAGACGCTCGACCGCTGCCGCGCGCTGGGCCACCGCTACCCGGAGTGTACCGGCTGGATCCGCGCCAGCAGCATGGACGACTTCCGCCTGGTCCAGGAGGCCAAGCTTACGGAGACCGGACTCTTGACCAGTTGCTCCGACTACCACATCTTCAACAAGCTCAAGTTCAAGAGCCGCAAGGACTGTATGGACCGGTACTGCCAGGTCGTGGATGCCGCGTTTGAGGCCGGAGTGCGCCCCCGCTGCCACCTGGAAGACGTCACCCGGGCGGACGTCGAGGGGTTCGTTTTCCCGTTCGTCGAGCGCCTGATGCGCATGAGCGAGCAGGTGCCGGAGGAGCTTTCGGTCAAGATCCGCATGTGCGACACGATGGGCTTCGGCGTCAGCTACCCGGGGGCCGAGCTGCCGCGGAGCATCCCCAAGCTCGTGTACAAGATGAACCGGCAGGTGGGCGTGCCCAGCGAGCGCCTGGAATGGCACGGCCACAACGATTTCCACAAGGTCCACATCAACGGCACGACCGCCTGGCTCTACGGCTGCGACGCCCTGAACGCCACCCTCTTCGGGTTCGGCGAGCGCACGGGCAATCCGCCGCTGGAAGGCGCGGTCTTCGAGTACATCGCCCTGCGCGGCGACCTCTGCGGCATTCACACCGAGGCGATCACCGAGCTGGCCGAGTACATGCGGTCCATCGG
>CAYGZI010000935.1:0-1542 GCA_964354245.1 uncultured Planctomycetaceae bacterium | reverse complement strand
ACTGCCCTCTGCCTACTGCCCTCTGCCTACTGCCCTCTGCCTACTGCCCTCTGCCCCATGGCCCGATTCGTTCAACAGCGCCACAAGGCCCCGGCCGCGCTGGAGCGGCCGCGGGAACTGGTCGTGGCCTGCCCGCCGATGCACAGCAACGTCAACCTCTCGCGGATCGTGCGCGCCGCCGGTTGCTGCGGCGTGCGCCGCGTGATCTGCTGCGGCAATGCCAAGGTCCTGCCCGAGATCGCCCGGGACGTGGGCGACGCCCTCCGCATCGAAACGCACCGCACGCTCCCGCCGGTGCTGGAGAGCCTGCGGGGCGAGGGGTTCCAGTTGGTCGGGCTGGAGCAGACGACCGGCTCGCAGCCGCTCGACCAGTTCACCTTCCAGCGCAAGACCGTGCTGGTGGTAGGCAACGAGCGGACCGGAATCGAAGACGACGTCTTGCGCCGGTTGGACCGCGTGGTCGAGATCCCCGTGTACGGGATGCCCTACGCCCACAACGCGGCCACCGCCGCGGCGGTCGCGATGTACGAGTATTGCCGGCAGTATCCGCGGGGATGAGGGATGACGGGGTGAGGGGGTGACAAGGTGACACGGCGAAGGGAAACACCCAGTCACCCCGTCACCCCCTCACCCCGTCATCCCTCGACGAGTGCCACTGCCCCGAATCGATCAGGCGGCGCATCGCCGGCATCAAGCCCCGCGCCGCCCGGGCCCGATGGCTCAGACATTCCTTCACCAGCGGGCTGAGCTGGCCGAAAGTGCGGTGATACTCGACGATCTCAAACAGCGGATCGTAGCCGAACCCGCCGGCCCCTTGCGGTGCGAAACGGACTCGCCCGCGGCACGTGCCCTCGCTCTCGGCCCGGATCGCGCCCGAAGGGTCCGCCAGCGCCATGCGGCAGACGAAGCGGGCGGTCCGCTTCTGGAGCGGAGTGCCGGCGAGCTTGTCCAGCAGGAGCCGGTTGTTGGACTGGTCGGTGGCCTGGGGGCCCGAGTAGCGGGCCGAGCGGACGCCCGGGGCGCCGTCGAGGGCATCGACCACCAGGCCGCTGTCGTCGGCGAGGACCCATTGGGCGAGGTGGCGTGCCTGGCGAGTGGCTTTGAGGATGGCGTTGTCGGCGAACGTCTCCCCGTCTTCGGCAACGGCAATCGCGGTGGGGAAGTCGGCCAGGGTCACAAGCTCCAACCCCAGCGGCGAGAACAGTTCCGCCAATTCCCGGCCTTTCTTGCGATTGGCCGTCCCCACGACCAGCAGCGGCCTGCCGCTCACGGCAACCTCGTGACCCTGGCGTTCTGCTGCCTTAGCAGCGAGCTGGCCGACCGCTTGGGGACGTGGACCAGGCGTGGCTGGGGGTCCAGTGCAATGCCGATGATCTGTTTGGGGACCGGCGTCGCAGGGGTGCCCGCTGTCCGCTCCGCCCCAAACTGGTCGATGACCCCCTTGATTCGCGGATCGAGTTCGGTCGCTCCGTCCGCGCGCGGCCAACCCACCGAATCGAAGCTCCCCACCGTGACGATGCTCGCATAGCGGTCGTGAAACTC
>CAYGZI010000934.1:0-1555 GCA_964354245.1 uncultured Planctomycetaceae bacterium | reverse complement strand
ACATCGACGCCAAGATCAACGGCGCCTACATCGTGATGGGCGTGCTCTACGGCAAGCGGGACCTGGACCAGACGATCGTCATCTCCACCCGCTGCGGGCAGGATTCGGACTGCAATCCCTCCAGCGCCGCCGGAGTGATCTTCACCACGGTGGGGCTGGCGAAGCTGCCGGACCGGTTCACCTCGGCCCTGGACCGCAAGCCGGTCTTCAGCCACACCGCGTACAACTTCCCGCGGCTTCTGGAGGTCAGCGAGAAGCTGGCCCGGCAGGCGGTGGTCCGGGCCGGCGGGCGGATCGAGAAGGACCCGCAGCTTGGCGAGGTCTTCGTGATCCCGGTCCAGGAGCCCAAGCCGAGCAGACTGGAGCAATGCTGGGAGCCGGGCCCGGCGGCGAACGTCCGTTTCACCCAGGAAGAAATGGCCAAGATCCGCGTCCCTGTGGAGCCCAAGAAGCGGCCGAAAGCCAAGACTTCCCAGTCCCCAGTCCCCAGTCCCTAGCCCCTGGTCCCCAGTCCCCAGCCCTTGGCCATGCCCGGCCGACTGATTGCCATCGGTGACATCCACGGCTACTGGGACGCCCTGGCGGCTATCCTGGATGCGATCAAGCCGCAGCCCGAGGACACGATCGTCCCCTTGGGCGACTTCGTGGACCGCGGTCCCCAAACGCCCAAAGTGATCGAGGCGATGATCGACCTCGCCGGGCGGTGCCACCTCTATCCGATCCTCGGCAACCACGACGAGCTGCTCCTGGAGCTCTATCACGGCGCTCCGGGCCTTGAAGACTGGCTTTCCTTCGGCGGCCAGCAGACGCTCGATTCCTACGGCTGTACGGATCCGGCCGACATCCCTGAAGAGCACGTCGAGTTTCTCGAAGGGTGTTTGACCTACTACGAGACCCAGACGCACTTCTTCGTCCATGCCAGCTACCTGGCCGACCTGCCGCTCGGCTTACAGCCGCCGGAGGTGCTCCGCTGGCAGTCGCTCAAGAACGGCGTGCCCGGGCCGCACGTCTCCGGTAAAGTCGCCATCGTCGGCCACACCGTCCAAAAAGACGGCCAGATCCTCGACCTCGGCCACATCAAGTGCATCGACACCGGCTGCTACTGCGGCGGGTGGCTCACCGCGATGGAGATCCCCGGCGGGCGGCTCTGGCAAGCCGACGCGGAGGGACGACTGAGAATGATGAATGCTGAGTGATGAATGATGAACGGGGGATGACGGAGTGCCACCGCATTTGCCTCATTCATCATTCATCATTTATCACTCATCATTTTGCTCCTCATCCCGCCCGAGAGGTTGCGGACGCGGAAGCCGTTTTGGCGGAGAACCCGCGTGGCGTAGTAGGACCGCTGCCCCACGCCGCAGTGGACCCAAATCTCCCGGTCCCGCGGCAGCTCGCCCAAGCGCGTCCGGATCTCGCCCAAGGGGATGTTGACCGCCCCGGGCACCGCCCCTGCCGCCGCCTCGGCCCGCGTACGCACGTCGAGCACCAGCGGCTCACAAAAAGGGGACAGGTCCAATTTGTGCGAAGCACCCTCCGGGCCGTTCCGGCAAAT
>CAYGZI010000933.1:0-1567 GCA_964354245.1 uncultured Planctomycetaceae bacterium | reverse complement strand
GACCTACGCCCCCAACGGCGACGTCGTCTTCGTGTCCGAGCGCTGCGGCACGTCGCTCCAGTGCAACGAATACGACAAGGACGAAACGAGCTGCAACCTGTACGCGATGCACCCCGACGGCAGCGCCATCCGCCGCTTGAGCGTGAACAAGGACGGCGACTACCTGCCGCACACGCTCGACGACGGCACGGTCGGCTACACCCGCTGGGAATACCAGGAGCGGGGCTGGGCCAACATCCAGTCGCTCTGGACCATCCGCCCCGACGGCACCGGGGCCGACGCCCTGTTCAAGCAGCATTTCAATGAGCCCTGGGCCGTCGAGGATTGCCGCTCGCTGCCCGGGAGCAACCGCCTGGTGGGCGTGGCCACGGGGCACCACACGTTGCCGGCCGGGCCGGTGATCCTCATCAATCCCCGCGACGGCATGAACAGCCCCCGCGGCATCCAGATCGTCACGCCGGGCGTGCTGCCGCCGGAAGGCGGGATGACCGGCCGGGCGGTGCCGCAGGGCGGAGTGCCGGGCACCAGCGGCTACTACATGAATCCCTGGCCGCTGTCGGAAACCACGTTCCTCGTCTCCTACGGGGCCTTCGGGCACGGCTACGGCGTGGCCCAGGAGATCGACCCGGCCGGCTACGCAATCTACTTGATCGACGTGTATGGCACGAAGGAGCTGATCTACCGCGACCCGGCGATCTCCTGCTTCGCGCCGATCCCGCTTCGGCCCCGGCCTCGGCCACCGATACTGCCCGACGCGACCGACCCGAGCGTGCCGTATGCGGTCTTGTCGGTTCAGAACGCGGCCAAGGGGGCCCCGGGCATTGACCCCAAGAAGGTCAAGTACCTCCGCATCGGCGAGGGGATCGCCTGGCCCTACTGCAACACCTACGGCGGGCAGCGCTACGAGCCGGACGTGAAGTCGGTGATGATCAATTGGAACCCGGTCCGCGTACACGGCGACGTGCCGGTCGAGGCCGACGGCAGCGCTCATTTCCGCGTGCCGGTCGATACGCCGCTCTACTTCCAGTTGCTCGATGAGAACCACATGGAGCTGCGCCGCATGAGGTCGTTCATCAGCTTCCAACCGGGCGAGGCCCGCGGGTGCGTGGGCTGCCACGAGACGCGGGAGGAGGCGGGGGCCGCGGCAAACCTCGGCGTCGCGTTGGGCCGGGAGCCCTCGATCCCGGTGCCGCCGCCCTGGGGCGACCGCCCCATCAGCTTTCTGCGCGACGTGCAGCCCGTGTTCGACAAGCACTGCGTCGAGTGCCACAGCGGGCTGAAGCCGACCGCAGGGCTGGATTTCTCCGGCGGGCTGACCGCCCGATACAACCGCTGCTACGACACGATCCTGGCCAACAAGCTCATCGCGCAGTCCAATGTCGGCGAGGATGCCCGGATCACCATGCCGCTGGAGTTCGGGTCGCACAAGAGCAAGCTGGCCCAGCCGTTTCTCAAGCGGCTGCGGGAGCAGCCTCCCCGGGTCTCTCAGGAGGACTTTCTCCGCATCGTGACCTGGATCGACGCCAATGGGCCGTACCACGACGGCTTCATCAACAAGCGGCTGGCG
>CAYGZI010000932.1:0-1569 GCA_964354245.1 uncultured Planctomycetaceae bacterium | reverse complement strand
TTGAAAACCGGCAGCGGCGAAAGTCGCTCGTGGGTTCGAATCCCACCCCATCCGCTGTTTGTGGAAGCTCGTGTCATAAGTGACTATTTTCCGGGGTGTGAATAAGTCGACCATCGATCTTCCAGCATGCGTGTGCTGAATTTGTGCTAGGCCGTCCGGCGGTGGCGGACAATACGGTCCTATTCGCCACCGTTGCAGTCCTGTTTGCCGCCCCGCTTGCCTTTTCGTTTCGGTGCGTCGCTCGGCTTTGCCGTGAACACCCACTTGGAATGCCGTGGCAATGAACCGGCCAGTTCGACCGCCCGCGGGCTGAGTGGGATCCGGGCCATTCTCACGACAGGATCGGCACGATGACGTGGCCGTGCACGTCGGTGAGCCGACGCTCGATGCCGTTGTTGTAGAAAGACAGTCGCGAGTGGTCGAGCCCGAGCAGGTGCAGAATCGTGGCATGGAGGTCGTAGATCGTAGCCACGTCCTGCACGGCCTTGTAGCCGAAGTCGTCGGTCGCGCCGTGGTGGAAGGCTCGCTTCACGCCGGCACCGGCAAGCCACACGGTGAAGCCCGCTGGGTTGTGATCGCGGCCGTTGGCTCCCTTTTGGAACGTCGGCATCCGGCCGAACTCCGTGACGAACGCCACGAGCGTATCGGTGAGCAGCCCGCGGTTTTTGAGATCCCTGAGCAGGCCGGCGACCGGCTGGTCGAGGATCGGGCCATGAACGGAGTATTGTTTCACGATCGTTTTGTGGCCGTCCCAATTGCCTACGCCTTCCCCCATCGCATAGCCGCCGTTGAAGAGCTGCACAAACCGCACGCCCTTCTCCAGGAGACGACGGGCCAGGATGCAATTGCGGGCGAACCGCGCCTTGAGCGAGTTTTCCACGTCATCGGCGCCGTAGAGCGTGAGCGTTTCGGCTGACTCGTCTGAGAGATCCGACACCTTCGCGGCGGAGAGCTGCATCTTCGCGGCCAGTTCATAGGCCGAGATCCGGGCAGCGAGGTCGGTGTCGCCCGGGTGCTGGGCAAGGTGGTCGTCGTTGAGCAGCCTGAGAAAATCCCGCGTGGCGCGGTCGGCGTCCTGGGAGATCGACACCGGCCTGGCCAGATTCGGGATCGGCCGGTCGGCGTTGAACGCCGTTCCCTGGAACACGGCCGGTAGAAACGCACTCTGCCAGTGCCGCGGCCCGTTCTGCGGCACGCCGCGCGGATCGGGTATCGCCACGAAGGAGGGCAGGTCGTGGCATTCGCTGCCAAGGGCGTAGGTCGTCCAGGCGCCGATGCTCGGGAAGCCGTCGAGCGTGAACCCGGTCGACATCTGGCTCTCGGCGGGGCCGTGGGTGTTACTCTTGGCCGTCATCGAATGGATGAAGCACATCTCGTCGGCCAGTTCGCCGAGGTGCGGCAGAAGGTCGCTCGTCATCGTGCCGCTCTCACCCCGCGGCCTGAACTCCCACAGCGGCTTGATGAGGTTGCCCTGCTCCCCCTGGAACGTGATCAGTTTCTCGCCGCCCGGCGTGGGCATCGGCGTGTCGTGGAGCCGGATGAGCTCGGGCTTGTAGTCGAACGTGTCGA
>CAYGZI010000931.1:0-1575 GCA_964354245.1 uncultured Planctomycetaceae bacterium | reverse complement strand
GGGCGGGCGGGGTCGCGGATGATGCCCGGCAGGCGGTCCAGGTTGCTGAGGATCAGGTCGGCCCGCTTGTAGGTGGCGAAGCGGCGCGCGAAGCCGATGGTGAGGATGTTGGGGTCGAGCATGTTGCGGGCGGCTTCGACGGCTTCGTCGGTTTCGCCGCGGCGCCGGCACTGGCGGCTGACCCGCCGCCGGACAAAGGCCAGGAGCTGGTTCTTCAGGGCGAGGTGGGTCTCCCACAGCTCGCCGGGATCGACGTTGTGGATGGTCTGCCAGATTTCGGGCTCGCCCATGCGGTTTTGCCAGCCGGCGGGGAATTGGCGGTCGTAGAGCTGGAGCATCTGGTAGGCGAGCCAACTGGGGATGTGGACGCCGTTGGTGATGTGGCCGATGGGGATTTCCTCCTCGACCCGCCACGGCCAGAGGTGGGCCCACATACGCCGCGAGACGCGGCCGTGGAGGCTGCTGACGGCGTTGGCCCGCCGCGAGAGCTTCAGTCCCAAGACGGTCATGCAGAAGTCCTCTCGCTCGTTCTGCGGCTCGACGCGGCCCAAGCCCATCAGTTGCTCGGGGGAGATCCCCAGCTCGTCGCGCAGCGGCCCGAGGTGCTCCTCGATCAAGGCCGTGTTGAAGCGGTCGATGCCGGCAGGGACCGGCGTATGGGTGGTGAAGGCGGTGCGATCGGCGACCTCGCGGAGTGCCTCGTCGAAGCTCAGCCCGTCGTCCTTCATGCGCTCGCGCGTAGCCTCCAAGGTGGCAAATGCGCTGTGGCCTTCGTTGAGGTGGTAGACGCCGGGCGTGATCCCCAGGGCCCGCAGTGCGCGGACCCCGCCCACTCCGGCGACCAATTCCTGGCGGATGCGGGTGCGGTTGTCGCCGCCGTAGAGGCGGGAGGTAAGCTCGCGGTCTTCCGGGCTATTGCCCTCGACGTCGCAGTCGAGGAGATAGAGATTCACGCGGCCGACGCGCATCAGACGGACCTTGACCAGCAGGCGGCCGGTGCGGGTGTGGAGCTCGATGGTGATCGGCTTGCCGTCCACACCGCGGGCGACTTCCATGGGGAGGTTCTCGACCTTGGTGTCGAGGTACTCTTCCTGCTGCCAGCCGTTGATGTCCAGGTGCTGTTTGAAGTAGCCCTGGTCGTAGAACAACCCGATCGCCACCAGGGGCACGCCCAGACCGCTGGCGCTCTTGACGTGATCGCCCGACAGGACCCCCAGGCCGCCGGAGTAGATGGGCACCGACTCGTGAACGCCGAACTCGAGCGAGAAATAGGCGACGGGCTTGGACCCGAGCACTCCCGCGCACGTCTTTGCCCAGACGGGGGTCTCGACCAGGTACTCTTTCAGGCGACGGAAGGCGTGGTTGATGCGGCTGTAGAGCACCAGCTCGGCCGCCCGCATCTCCAAGCGTTCGGGCGTGAACTCGCTGAGCAGGGCGATGGGATTGTGGTCCAGTTGGCGCCAGCGGATGGGGTCGAGGTCGCGGAAGAGGTTGATGACCTCGGGCTGCCAGCTCCACCACAAGTTGCCGGCCAGGGCCATGCACTTGTCGTACAACGTTTCCGCGGTCAGTCGG
>CAYGZI010000930.1:0-1579 GCA_964354245.1 uncultured Planctomycetaceae bacterium | reverse complement strand
AGCAGTCGCGGACCGTCACCTCGTTGCCGTGGACGACCACCGCGGCCCCCACGCCAAAGTGCAGGCGCAGGCCCTCGATCACCACATGGTCGGCCTTCACAATGATGTTGCCCACGAACCTGGAGAAGAAGTGCCCTGACCCGGGGACGTCGAAGCCGGTGTCCGGGGCCCAGTGGATCTCCTTGGCGAACTCCGCCTCCTTGCTGGTGTGGCCAACGGCGGGACGGTTGATCTCGATGGCCGCGGTGTTAGGGTCGGCCTTCTTTTCCAGGCGAATGAAGAGGCTGCCGTTGCGCCAGGCGAAGCCCTCGGGCACGCACGGCTTCAGCGCGCCATTGGACTGGTCGGGGAACTCGAACGTCTTCAGGTGAGAGAAGTAGCCGTAGTTTACGAGGTTCCGTTCATCGACCATGACCCACCACACGCGGTGCGGCACGGCGGCCTTGTACATGCCCGGCTCCTCCTCGACCGGCACGAAATTCAGCTTGGCCTCGGCCGGCGGCACGGCCCCGCTGATGGTCGCGCCGCCTCCGTTGGCCGCCTTGAGCGTGACCGGCTTTCCCGCGGTCCCACCCTTGGTGATCACGAGGCTCTGGTAGTACACGCCGTCTTTCAGGACGATCGTGTCGCCCGGCGAGGCCGCGTCCAGTGCCTTCTGGATATCGTCGGCAGGGGTCAGTTCGGCGCCGGACGACGGAAAGACCAGCGCAGCCGCCAGGGCCCCATAGGCAATGACTTGCTTCATCAATCGTTGCATGGTTTGTCTCCTTCTACTTGGTTTCGATTTCCAGCCGCCCGAAGCGGGCATGCGATTGCCACGGCGGACGCATCGGCGAAACCCAGTAGTAGTCGCTCGCCGGGATCTTCGGACGCGCCGCGCGCTGCCGCTCGAACTGGACCTCGATAGGCTTCGCTTCGGGCGCCCCAATACCCAACGCCTTGGCCGGGCACTTCACCACGACCGTCCACACGCCGTCCGCATACGTGCTACTCACCAGCGTCGGCTGCAAGATACCCTCGCACTCCCCTTCACCATTGACCGTAAAGGAACGCTGTGGGTCCTGTCGCAGCGACCCCGGCGGGGCAAACCACGGCCGGATCTGACCACTGATCACCGGCGGGCTCTCCAGCGGCTCTCCGTTGACCACGAGGACCAAGGAGTCCTTCAACAGCGGCTCGGTCGGCTCGGCCGCCTCGAACCGCACCAGCACGTCATCGCCGCAGCGGGCCATTCGCACGCGAGTAGTCAACTCGGGCTCGCGCCCATTGTTCCCCTGCACCAGCGTTGCCGCCGACAACGCCGCCCAGGCCGCTGCGTCGGCAGGAGGCTTCGCCACGGTGGCCACTTTGTAGGTCAGCTTCTTTCCCAGCCACTGGTGGGCCATCTCCGCATCCGCAAAGAACGGCTCAAACCCCTTCTGCATCCACGCAACCCGTCGCCGGTAGAGGTTCGTCTCGTCGGCAGGGCACGCAGCCAGCGCCTCGGCGAAGAGCTTCCTGAGCGCGCTGATGACTTGCGGCGTGTACGTCTCGCCGTACATCTGGTCCGGCGGGACGTAGCACTCCTCGAACTTCTTGC
>CAYGZI010000929.1:0-1584 GCA_964354245.1 uncultured Planctomycetaceae bacterium | reverse complement strand
AATTGTAGGCGGAAAAATTGATCACCTCCCGCCCGTCGATCATCGCCCGGTCGTTCGTCAGGCCCTGGTGAGGCATGAAGAACGGGTTGCCGATCCCCGACTCCTCAAGAAAATCCAAACTCTGACGCAGCCTGAGGTATTCCGGAAACCGGGCCACGTCGTAGGAGTCCGGCGGGATCTCGTAGTCGGCGGGCCGGACCGCCTTGGCACGCGGCTCCGTGCCGAGGTACTTCTGCACTGCTTCGACCACCTGCCGGGCGGTCTCCAGTTGCGGGAAAACGTCTTCGGGAAACCGTCCGCCGAAACGCTCCTCCAACGAAGCGAGGATCTGCATCCGCTCCAGCGAGTCCAGCCCGATCTCCGTGATCGGGGAGTCGAGCGTCAGGCCGTTGCTCCGCTCCCGCGCGACCCGCCGCACCTCCTCCATCACCAACTCGGCGACGCGGCCGAAACCGGCGGTCGAGGCGCTCTCTTTCGGGGCGGCGGCCTTGTTGCCGTTCTTGGAAGGGGAAACCGGACTTGCGGGCTCGGGATGCCCGGCCGCGGCGGGCTCGGGACGCCGCACCGGCGGCTCGTCGATCCGCCGCTGTCTCGGCTTTGCGGGGCCCTGGGGAAGCGCCGCCTCCTCGCCCGCACGCCACTGGGCCACCACGGTCAGGGTGCCTGCCAGGAAGCCGTCGCGGCAAGCGTGGCGCTGGATCTTGCCGCTGGAGGTCTTGGGAATCGTGCCCGCGTGTACCAAGACGATTGCGTCCACGGCCAGCTCGTGCTCCGCGGAGACCGCGCGGCGGATGGCGCCAAACACCTCCTCCAAATGGTCCTTCTTGCGGCGCTCCAACTCCTGCACCACCACCAACCGCTCCCGGCCGTCCATTTCGACGGTGATCGCCGCGCCGCTGTTGCGGACCAGATACGGGTGGCTCCCCTCGACGGTCTTCTCAATGTCTTGGGGATGGATGTTCCTGCCGCGGAAGATGATCAGGTCCTTAATCCGGCCGGTGACAAACAACTCCCCGTCCCGCATGAAACCGAGGTCCCCGGTGCGCAAGAACGGGCCTTCTCCGGTGTCTCTCAGAGTTGCGCGGAACGTGGCCTCCGTGGCCTCCGGCTGCCGCCAGTAGCCTTGGGCCACGCTGGGGCCCTGGACCCAGATCTCTCCGATGCGGTCCGGTGGGCAGGCGGTCATGGTCTCGGGGTCGGCGATGACGATCTTCTGATCGGGAAGGGTGCCGCCACAGCCCACCAGCGCCCGGGAGCCGTTCCGCCCCGGCTCGCCCTCCACGATCCGGTTTTTCAGCAGGGCGTCGCCGTCCATCCAGCGGACCACCGGTGCCTTCTTGGCATAGCCGCCGGAGACGATCAGCGTGGCCTCGGCCATGCCGAAGCAGGGGTAAAACGCCTCCGGCCGAAAGCCGCAGGGGGCAAACGCCTCGGCGAACTGCTCCAGCGTCTCTTGGCAGACCGGCTCTGCGCCGTTGAAAGCGACCTCCCACGTGCTCAAGTCCAGCGTGGCCTTCTGCTCCGGGGTGATTTTGCGCACGCAGAGGTCGTAGGCAAAATTCGGCCCGCCGCTCGTGGTTCCCC
>CAYGZI010000928.1:0-1588 GCA_964354245.1 uncultured Planctomycetaceae bacterium | reverse complement strand
CAGGCACTCCTCGGCCTTCTCGTTCTGGCCCAGGTTGCTGTGGGCGATGGCGGCGTTGACCGCCGGCCCGATGGCCCGCGGCTCCAGCTTGTAGGCAATCTCGAATTGGCCGATCGCGGCCGCGAAATCGCGCCCCTCCATGTAGAAGTTGCCCAGATTGGCGTAGGAGGCCCAGTCGTCGGGCCGGGCCTTCATCGCCGTCCTGAACTCGTCGGCCGCCCTGTCGAGGCTCTGCCGGTCCCGGTCCCGCGTCACCATCTCCGGCGGCACCCCGGCCAGGGCCATCGCACTGCGGATCCGCACCAGCCGCGACTCGTCGGCCGTGGCCTCCAAGAGCGCAGGCAGCGCCTCGGGCGTCAGGTGATCCGCCAGGGCCGAGGCCGCGCTGGAGCGGACCAGCGGCGACGGCTCCTTGAGCAACTGCACCAGCACCGGCCGCTTGCTCTCGTCCTCGCACCCGCGCAAGAGCCGCACCAGCGAGGTCTTGAAGATCGGATCGCTCTCCTTGTTTGTCAGATAGGCGAGCATCTCCGGCAGGCGCTGCCACTGGTCCTTCCGGGCCGCGTCGATCAGGCCGCCGATCCGCAGCGTCTCCGCCTGGTAATCCTTCGGGTACCATTTGCGGACCCAGGCGTCGGCGAAAGCCGCCTCGAAATCGGCATGGCAGAGGTTGCACGCATTCGGCGACTTGAAAGCCAGCGTCGCCGCCGGCATGGGCGGGCGCATCGAGTGGTCGCTGCGGGCCATGGCCGCAAACCGCGTCATCGGCATGTGGCACCCCACGCACTCGTTTCCCTTGCTGCCGGCCTGATGATGGCCGTGCTCGACCGCGCCCTTGACCTCCTTCTCGTGACACGGCATGCACATCTGGTTCGACTTCTCCCCCTCAAACCGCGGCCGGCCGCTCGGAGTGTGGCAATGGTTGCAGTCGAGCTTGCCCGAGCGCGCGCAGCGGTTCATGAGCCAGGAGGTGTGCGTGTAGTTCTCGCCGAGATCGCGGCCGTCGGGGTAGAAGTCCGGGTGCTCCAGGGTGAGCAGATCGTAGTGGTCGAAGAACTTCTCGCCCGGCAGGAAACTGATCGAAAGCGGCACCATCTTCGCATGGCAGGTAGCGCACATATCGTTGGTCTGCTCGGCCGTGAACTCCTTAGCGCGGAGAATCTTGATCTCCTTGGATGGGCGGCGGGTGACGGGCGGCGGGTGGCGGGTCGTGATCCCTGAACCCTGAACCCTGAACCCTGAACCCTCTTCGTCCGCCTCCATCGCCCGCACGTGCTCGCCCGCCGGCCCGTGGCACGATTCGCAACTGATCCCCGGCTCGGCCCAGGTAGTGCGGTAGGTGTCGCTGTCCAGGTCGTAGTTGGTGGCCAATTGGCTGACGTGGCAGTTGAAGCAGGTGGTGTTGAAAGTGAACATCCGGTCGGTCCAGGGGAGGGCCTCGTCGCGCCGGTCGGGGAAGTGGCGCACCCCGCTGGCCGTGGTGTCGAACCATGCCTTCTTGTGGACGTCGTAAGCGACCGGAAGGACCTGGAGCCGGCCGCGATCCAGGGGCGCCAAAAAGTAGTAGACGTTCTTCCCGCCCATCGCG
>CAYGZI010000927.1:0-1599 GCA_964354245.1 uncultured Planctomycetaceae bacterium | reverse complement strand
CAAGCCGCTGGCCGACGAGGCGGGAAAGCGGCTAGCCGACCTGGGCTACAAGAACGTCGCCGTGCGGAGCGGCGACGGGTACCGCGGCTGGCCGGAGCGCGCCCCGTTCGACGTGATCGTCGTGGCGGCCTCGCCGCGTCAAATCCCGCAGCCGCTCTTGGACCAGTTGGCCCCCGGCGGCCGCCTGGTCATCCCCGTCGGCGGCTACCCCCAGGACCTGACGCTCGTGGAGAAGCAGAAAGACGGCTCGATCCGCCAGCGCACGGTGGCCCCGGTCTTGTTCGTCCCCATGACCGGGGAAGCGGAATCGGCGGGGAAGCAGTGAGACGGCGGACTCGTAGCACAGGCTTCCAGCCTGTGGTCGTTGTCAGGCGAGAGCCGACGCAACACAGGCAAGACGCCTGTGCCACGAATCGAGTCCGCCGCCTTCCTTCCCTGTGGATTCCCGGCTAGAATGCCCGTTTGTGTGAGAGGGATGCTTCGCCCACCGCATTGAGGAGGTCGGGTTATGGGCGTGCCTGCGGTCGTGGCCGAGTTGGTGGAGCGGTTTGGGGCCCACAGAGACGCCTATCGCTCTGTGCAGTACAACGAGGCCCAACTCCGCGAGGAGTTCCTCACTCCGCTGTTCGAGGCCCTCGGCTGGGACGTCTATAACCGCAAGGGCTATGCCGCGCCCTACAAGGAAGTCATCCACGAGGATGCCATCAAGGTCGGCGGCCGGACCAAGGCCCCCGACTATTGCTTTCGCGCGGGCGGCGGGATGCGGAGCTTCTTCGTCGAGGCCAAGAAGCCTTCGGTCGATATCAGCGAGGCGCAGGATCCCGCCTATCAACTGCGGCGCTATGCCTGGTCGGCCAAGCTGCCGGTGAGCATTCTGACCGACTTCGAGGAGCTGGCGGTCTACGACTGCCGTATCCGGCCCGAAAGGACCGACAAGGCCACCACCGCGCGGATCATCTTGCGCCGCTACACCGAGTACGCCGACTGCTGGGACGAGCTGGTCGCCCTCTTCTCGCCCGAGGCCATCCGCCACGGGTCGCTCGAAAGGCTGGTGGCCAGCAAGAAGATCAAGAAGGGGACTGCCGAAGTCGATAGGGCGTTCTTGGACGAGATCGAATCCTGGCGCATGGATCTGGCGAGGAACCTGGCCCTGCGCAATCCGGAGTTGTCGCAGCGCGACCTGAACTACGCCGTGCAGCGGACCATCGACCGGATCATTTTCCTGCGGATCTGCGAAGACCGGGGGATCGAGCCCTACGGCACTTTGGAGTCGCTGCAAAACGCCCCGGGCATTTACCGCCGCCTGGGCGAGCTTTTCCAGCGGGCCGACGACCGCTACAACTCGGGCCTCTTCCACTTCACCGCGGAAAAGGACCGCCCGGAGCCGCCCGACGAGCTGACCCTCGGGCTCGAAGTGGACGACAAGCCGCTCAAAGACATTCTCCAGAAGCTGTACTTCCCCGAGAGCCCTTACGAGTTCTCGGTGTTCCCCGCGGAAATCCTCGGGCAGGTTTACGAGCAGTTCCTGGGCAAGGTGATCCGCCTGACCAAGGGGCACCAGGCCAAGGTCGAGGAGAAGCCCGAGGTCCGCAAGGCGGG
>CAYGZI010000926.1:0-1599 GCA_964354245.1 uncultured Planctomycetaceae bacterium | reverse complement strand
GATCTTCACCACCTCGGCCCCGGCGGCGTGGGCGCCCCGGGCGATCGAGAGCCCGGCCGCGGCCGCTGCGCCGGCGGCCGTGGCCTTGAGGAAATCGCGCCGCGAGGGCGCACGTGCTGCTGCCGGTTTCTTTTCGAGAGCCATGACGTTTCCTCCAGAGATTGTGGGTGCAAAGTGCTACTTGGACTTAACTTTACTGGAACATCTGGTTGATCTGCTTGACCGTCTCGTTGACCAGGACCTGGCCGCCTTCGGGCCCCACGAGGTAGTTGTCGGCGCTATAGCCGCCGCCGCGTGCCGCCTTGGCCGTGGGCAGGTAGCCGCACATCGCGCCCGAGATGTTCACCACCATCGTCAGCACGGCCTTGCTCCGCGTCTTCATGCGCACGCCATAGTCCAGATACATCTCGAACGGATTGGTCGCCAGGGCCACGTCGCCCAGGCGGAGCACGTGGAACTCCACGGGTTGCACGCTGTCGACCTCGTAAAACATCTTGGCGGGCGGCTGCTTGGTCGGAAGCGAGATCGCCGGCACCGCGTGCTTGAAGACCGGCCTGGTCTGGATGTCCTGCTTCGCATACGGCATCACTTCATCCACGGCCCGGGCCACGCGCAGGGCGATTTCCTGGCGCCGGGAGATTCCCTTGCGCTTGAGCATGATTTCCTCGGCCTGCTTGCGGACCATGAGGTGGGGCGACTGGTCCCCGCCCGGGCCGCACTGGGCAAGGACGAAGAGCCTGTCCGAATAGCGTTTCTTGAGCTCCTGGCGGACCTCGTGCCAGAAGTCGGCGGAGACGTACATGGCGTTTTCGGTCTCCTGGGAGGGGCAAGCGACGTTGAGCACCATCCCGGTCAGCTCGCGCTTTGCGTCCCAGAAGAGCAGCATTTCCACGCCGTGGTCCTCGTAGCCCTCGATCGAGTCGAAGTTCTCGCCTCGGGTGTCGCCGTACATGGCGGCCTTGCCGTCGAAGTAGGTGGCCCGGCGGTTGTGGCCCACCACGGCCTGGCCCAAGGCCCAGCTCATCCCGCCGCGCTTGCGCCCCAGCCACGCGCGGGCCGCCGCGTCGGCCAGACGCGGAACGAGAAAATCCGCATACTCCGAGGCGCCCATCGCGCCCGGGTCCTTGCTCACGTCGTAGAGGGCGCCGAAGGTGCTGTCGGCCTGGCCCGGACCGGTGTGGGTGTGGGTGCCGTTGAGGAAGAGCTTTCGGGAATCGAAGTCGGGCAGCTTCTTCTTGACCGATTCCTGCACGCGGTCCTGCGTCGCCTTGCAGATGCCGACCAGGTCGCAGGAGATCGCGATCGCCTGTTCCTTCGCGCCGTCCGCCCCGCGGGTTTCCAGGGCCAGCGCGGTGGCCGTGAGCGGGTCGTGGACGGATTGCGAGAGCCGTTTGTGCATTTGCCCGACCAGGGCAACGGGCTTGGGCGGCGTGATGTCGGCTGCGGCCCAGCCCACGTAGAGGTCGCCTTCCGCGGCAAAAGCCGCGGCAGAAAGCCCACATCCAAGAAGGATGCCCGTGCAAAGGACCAACGCGCAAACTCGCTTGCCATGGCTCATGGCGCAAACCTCCCAAGATAGTGGCGACGGGCGTGACGCGG
>CAYGZI010000925.1:0-1603 GCA_964354245.1 uncultured Planctomycetaceae bacterium | reverse complement strand
GGCCGAGGCGGGGGTCGAACCCGCACGGGGGTTGCCCCCCACGGGATTTTAAGTCCCGAGCGTCTGCCAGTTCCGCCACTCGGCCGGGCCGCCGAGGGAGCGCTTTCGGAGCGTCCGGAATGCCGCCTCCCGACCGGCTGCCGCGATGGAAACGATCCTACTGCGCGGGCCGGGCAAGCGGAAGGGGATGGGGCGAGCGGAAAGGCGTCCCGATGCACCGGGACCGGCTTCCGGACCCGCGGGGTGCTTGTGCAGGCCGGGCGCCTTCACCACAATGGGGCCGGCGTATCCGTCACCAATCGAGGAGTGCAAACGATGAACAAGAATGAGTTCTCTCGGCGGGTGGTTGTGGTGGTCGCGGCGATCGTCCTCTGCCGGGCAGGGGCCGGCCCGTCGGGCGGCGAGAGAATCAGTCCGGCCGCGGAGACCGGCGCCTACGCCGCGTGGAAGAACGGACCCGGCAAGGATCCGGGCTACTTCCCCATCGCGGTCTGGCTCCAGGACACGAAAAACGCGGCCAAGTACAAGGCCATCGGAGTGAACGTCTACGTGGCCTTGTGGCGCGGGCCGAACCAAGAGCAGATTGCGGAGCTGAAGAAGCACGGCATCGGGGTGATATGCGGGCAGAGCCGGTGGGCCCTGGAGCACTTGGACGAGCCGACCATCGTGGGTTGGATGCACGGCGACGAGCCGGACAACGCCCAATCGCTTCCCGGCGGCAAGGGCTACGGCCCGCCCATCCCGCCCGAGAAGATCGTCGAGGACTACCGCAAGATCAAGGCCAAGGACCCGACGCGCCCGGTGATGCTCAACCTGGGGCAGGGGGTGGCCTGGGACGGGTGGTACGGGCGGGGCGTGCGCACGAATCATCCCGAGGATTACCCGGAGTACGTGCGCGGGGGCGACATCATCTCCTTCGACATTTATCCGGCGGTCCACGACCGGCCGGCGGTGGCCGGGAAGCTCTGGTACGTGCCCTACGGCGTCCAGCGCTTGCGCCAGTGGACCAAGGGCGAGAAGGTGGTCTGGGACTGCATCGAGTGTACGCGGATCGGCAACCCCAAGGTGAAGCCCACGCCGCAGCAGGTGAAGGCCGAGGTGTGGATGTCGATCATCCACGGGTCGCAGGGGCTGATCTACTTCTGCCACCAGTTCAAGCCGAGCTTCATCGAGGCGGGCCTGCTGGCCGACGAGGAGATGGCCAAGGCCGTGGGCGCGATCAACCGCCAGATCCACGAGCTGGCCGCGGTGATCAACAGCCCGAGCGTGCCGGACGCGGCCACGGTTGAGGCGGAGAAGGCCGAAGTCTCCGCCGAGCGCGTCAAGATGTTGCCCGGCGGCCCGATTGCCACGATGGTGAAGCGGCACGGCGGGGCGACCTACATCTTCGCCGTGCGCATGGACCCGAGCCCGGCCAAGGCCGCGTTCCAAGTCCAAGGCATTTCCGGAAAGGCCGAAGTTGAGGTTCTCGGCGAAAACCGCCGCATTGCCGCGGAAGGCGGGCGGTTCGTCGATGACTTCGGCCTCTACGAGGTTCACCTCTACAAGGTGCCGCAGCGCTAGGCTGGCGATCGTTCCACAGAGGCGCGAGGGCGCGAAGAAG
>CAYGZI010000924.1:0-1616 GCA_964354245.1 uncultured Planctomycetaceae bacterium | reverse complement strand
GCCCCTTTCCGAGTGGCTGGCGTATCCAGCCGTACAACGATCATAGGACACCAGGCGGCACCCCGCTGAGAACGTTTCGCCCAGAAGGCAACGCGAGACGGGACAGGCAGCCCCAATCCCGCCTCGGGCGAGGATGGGTACTGGTGCCGCGAGGCAGGCGCATGCTGCCACTTCTGGAGTATCAACATCCCCATCTACACGAGGACTCTTGACGGTGCTCCTTGTTACGTGTACACTTAATACGTGCCAAGCAGGACCTTCGACGGACCAGTTTCCATGAACATCACCCTGACCGCCGATGAGGCATTGATCGCCAAGGCCCGGGCGTATGCCCAGGCGCGCAACACCACGCTGAACCAACTGGTCCGCGACTACCTGGAGCGAATCACCGGCAGACTTGACGGCCCGGAAGCGGCGAAGGAGTTTGCCAGAATTGCGAGGGAACACGCTGGCTGCTCGGACCCCGATTTCCGCTTCGACCGCGAAGCCATCCACAGGCGAGGCAACGTCCTGTGAAGAAGGTCTTCCTCGACACGAACCTTATCGTCTATGCGAACGACGCACGCGATCCGGAAAAGCAGGCACGGGCGGCCGAGTGCGTTACGCGGGTGATCGATGATGGCACGGGCGTGGTTTCCACGCAAGTGTTGCAGGAATACGCGGTCGTCGCCCATGCCAAATTGCAGCAACCCGGCGACGCGATTCTTGCGCAGCTACTGCTCTTGGAATCGCTGGAAGTAATCCTGATTACACCGGCAATTATCCGACGCGCGCTGGAGCTGCAGTGGCATTACGGTATCGAATATTGGGACGCGAGCATCCTTGCCGCCGCGGAGCACGCCCAGTGTACCGTGCTCTTCTCCGAAGACCTGAACCCGGGGCAGCTTTACGCGAACGTCAGGGTCGAGAACCCGCTGGTGGTGTAACTGATTTCCCCTTCACCGCGGCCAGGTAGCCGCTGAGGGTGCCCACGTTGCGGATGAAGGTCTGGCAGTCGATCACCCGGCGGGTCGGGTCGTCGGCGCCGTGATACTTCAGCCGCCCGTCCTCGATCCAGCGGCCTCGATCGTCCAGGGCGGCAATCACGGCTTGGACCTGCGAGATCAGCGTCGGCGACGGCTTGGCGGGCGGTATTGGCGGCCGAGCCGGCCGGGGCTTGAGGGTCGCAGGGTCTGCGGCCAGGAGTTGCCGATACTCCCGCTCGATCCGGTCCAGGCCGCTTGAGACCTTGAACGCATAGTGCGTCGGCGTGTCGGCGTCGGAGTAGGTCAGGTCGTAATCCCGGGTGCAGTAGAGCGGCCGGTTGGTCCCAAGCTCGTAGAATCGGGCCAGACGCCCGTCGGGCAATCGCGAACGGCGTAAGTACTCCAGCGCGGGCCCGATCGGCCCAAGGTACTTCTTGTCGCCCGTCTGGCGGCAAAGGAACAGCAGCATCCGCATCACTCCTTGGGGCGCGCCGCCGGTGACCGCGGGCGGCTCGAACTTGCGGGCCCACGCGGGGTGCATCTCGGCGTCGTACTGCTGGGCCCAGGCGGGCTGGGGTTCCGGCATTTGTGCCAGGAGGATGAAATCCCCGGCCTGCTGCGCAGCACGGCGATACCGGGCGTCGCCGTAGA
>CAYGZI010000923.1:0-1625 GCA_964354245.1 uncultured Planctomycetaceae bacterium | reverse complement strand
GACGGCACGTTTCACGTGAAACGACTAGTTGACGCCGATTGCCCGTTTCACGTGAAACGCCGAGCTTGAGTATACGACGCCGTTTACGCGACGCGGTTTCACGTGAAACACGGTGCGACCCCGTCACCCGTCACCCGCCACCCCGTCATCACTCCAGCGGGTTGATGACCAGGCCTGCGAGCAGCTTCGGGTAGAAGTAGGTCGTCTTGATCGGCAGGCGGTGGCCTTGCAGGCTGATCGAGCGGACGTGATCGACGGTGGCGGGCATGACCAGGGCAGCCAAGGGGAACTCGCCGGAGCCGAGCCCCTCGACCATGTCCTCGACCCGGTGTACGTACTTCGTCTCCTCGGAAGGCGGGCAGCCGAGCAAGGTCTCCATGAGCAGGCGGTGGAGGATGCTGACGCCCAGTCCGCGCCAGTCGTCAGTTTGGTCGGCGGCGACCTCGGCGAGCTTGGACCGGCCCGCGTCGGTGACTTCGAGGATGGTCCACCGGCGGTCTTCCCGGGTATAGAGGGCCAGGCGCCCCTGTTGGCCGGTTATCTCGATGTCATCCCAGACGGCCGGGGCCTGCTCGGGTCCCTCGCCGGCCGGCTGCGCGGCAAAGCAGTCTCCCAGCCGGGCGGTCAACTGCCCGGCGGTCATGGCCGGCACGCTGCGGAACAGCCGGTGCGTGGGCAGGATTGCCAGCCCGGGGTCCTCCATCGCCACCAGCGTCATCATCACGTAGTTGGCCGGATGGTCGGGGCGGAGGAAGCCCGAGTCGTAGATCTCCTCCCGGTACTTCCAAGCGGTTTCGTAGCGGTGGTGGCCATCGGCGATGAAGACCGGCCGGGGGCCCATCTGGGCGGACACGGCGGCGATGGCGTCCACGTCGGTCACGGGCCAGATGCGGTGGACGACGCCCAGGTGATCGGTGGCTTCCAGGGGGATCCGGCCGGCGATGGCGGCGTCGAGCGTCTGGTACGTTTGTTCTTTGGGGTCGGAGTAGAGGGCGAAGATGGGGCTGAGGTTGGCCTTGCAGACCGCGGTGAGCATGAGGCGGTCGAGCTTCGGCTTGGACATCGTGTGCTCGTGGGGGAAGACCTGGCCCGCGCCGAACGGGGAGAGCCGCAGCCGGATCGTGAAGCCGCGGCGGAGATAGGAGCAACCGCCGAGCGTGAACTCCTGGTGATAGACGTAGATGGCGGGGTCGGCCTCTTGGAACAGGACCCCTTCGGAGCGCCAGTTCTTGAAGAGCCTTGCGGCGCGGGTGTAGCGGTTGTCGGCCTCGTCGTCGCCGGGCTCGATGCGGTTGAGCTCCAGGCGCACGACGTTGCAGGGGTGGCGCTCGTAGAGCTGTTTTTGCAGCTCCGGGCCGATGACGTCGTAGGGGGGCGCGACCACGTCGCTCAGGGAGCCGACGTGTCCGAGGTCGTAGCGGACTCCGCGGAAGGCTTGGATCTCTGGCATGTTCAGTAGCGGTAATACTCCGGCTTGAAGGGGCCGGCCGCGGAAATGCCGAGATACTCCGCCTGTTTGGGCGTCAGCCTGGTGAGCCTGGCCCCCAACTGCTCCAGGTGCAGCCGGGCGACCTCCTCGTCCAGCTTCTTCGGCAGGCAGTGGACGCCCAACGGGTATTTCTCGG
>CAYGZI010000922.1:0-1627 GCA_964354245.1 uncultured Planctomycetaceae bacterium | reverse complement strand
CGAAGCTCGACGAGGCCAGTCCCGGCAAGCTCGCGGTCGCCAAGGAAGGCAAGGAGCTGATCAGCCCCCGGACCGACGGCAACGTCTACACCGAGCGCCAGTTCGGCGACTGCGTGCTCGCGCTGGAGGTCATGGTGCCCAGGGGCTCCAACTCGGGCATCTACCTGCACGGCGTCTACGAGATTCAGGTCCTCGACAGTATCGGGCGCAAGGGCAAGCCCAGCCAGGGCGACATGGGGGGCATCTACCAGAACGCCGCCCCCAAGAACCCCAAGTACAAGGCGCCGGGCGAGTGGCAGAGCTTTGAGATCCATTTCCTGGCCCCGCGGTTCGACGCTTCTGGCAAGAAGACGGCCAACGCGAAGTTTGCCAAGGTGGTGCTGAACGGCGCGACCATCCACGAGAACGTGGAGGCCAAGGGGCCGACCGGCGGCGGGCTGCGCGGCAACGAGGCGCCCACGGGCCCGCTGATGTTCCAAGGCGATCACGGCCCGGTGGCCTACCGCAACATCAAGATCACGCCGGCGAAGTAGTCGGGTCCTATGGCCACGTAACGCGGGCACGGCACAACGCGCAGGAGGACAGACAGGAATGTCTGTCCTCCTTGTGTGACGCAACGCATTCCCGCACTCGTCGCGGGCATGGTATGATGGGAAGGAGGCATCGCGGTAATGGACCGCGCCAGTCGCCCGACCCCAACGGAGTCCCGGATTGCTCATCGGACCGGTTTTCACCCGAGAGATCGTTCTAAGCCCAAGGCGGCCAAGAACTTATATCGTGCGATCCGCGTACGGGTTCGCCTTGCTGGTCCTGGCGATCACGGCCTGGTTGGTTCTGACGGGGACCCAGCGGATCCGCGACGTGGGGGACTTGGCCCGGTTCGGAATGACGGTTTTCCAGCTCCTGGCCCCCTTGCAGTTGGCCATCGCGGTGTTTTTCTCCGCGCTCTTGGCCGCCAGCGCCGTAGCCCAAGAGAAGGACCGGCGGACCTTCGACCTGCTGCTCTTGACCAAGCTGTCCAATAGCGAGCTGGTCCTCGGGAAGCTCCTTGCGAGTCTGCTTCACATCCTGACGCCGCTCTTGGCTGCGGTGCCGCTGTTCATGTTGATGACTCTCTTGGGCGGAGTGTCTTTCGATCAGGTGGGCCGGGCGCTGGCCGTGACCGTGGCGAGCGTGCTGGCGTGCGGCAGCCTCGGCTCGACGCTGGCCCTCTGGCGGGAGAAGACCTTCCAGTCGTTGGCGATGACGATGGTGGTGCTGGTGTTGTGGTTGGCCGTCTGGCGCGCCGTGGCCATGGGGCTGGTCGGCTCGCACTGGGCGGGCCTCTCGTGCCAGACCTGGGCGGCCGCCTTCAGCCCCTGGGAGGCAATTCTGGAGGCCACTCGGCCGTTTGCCCAGGCCGACCCGGCGCTTGGGTTCCTGTGTACGCCGGTGGGGCTGTTCCTGGTTGTCACAGGAGCGAACACGGTGCTGTTGAACGTGCTGGCCATTGCCCTGGTCCGCGTCTGGAACCCGTCGCGCGAGGCGCAAGCATTCCAGCGCGAAGACGAGACGTGGCATCGGGCGAGCATTTGGGGGGCGGAGCACGACGTCGCCCAAGAGGGTGGCGGGGGGCGGGTGGCGGGTG
>CAYGZI010000921.1:0-1638 GCA_964354245.1 uncultured Planctomycetaceae bacterium | reverse complement strand
GACGAGATCCACGTCACGAGCGTCTTCGTCACCCACGACCAGGAGGAGGCCCTGGAGCTGGCCGACCGCGTGGTGGTGATGAACGAGGGGCAGATCGAGCAGATCGGCACGCCGGACGAGGTCTTCCACTCGCCGACCACGGAATTTGTGACCACGTTTCTGGGCCAGGTCAACTTCTTTCACGGCCGCGTGGAAGACGGCAAGCTCCATTTCGCGTCGCTCACCTGGGACGCGCCCGAAGCGGCCGAGATGCCCGCTCAGCCCGTGCGGGTGTTCGTGCGGCCCCACGATTTCGAGGTGGACACGCACCGCAACGGGGCCCCGAGCTTCAAGGCCACCGTGCGCCGCGTCCACTCGGCCGGGCCGAACGTACGCCTGGAGTTGACCGCGGAGTCCGGGGAGCATCTGCTGGTGGAACTCCCGCAGGAGCATTACCGCTCGCGGCAAATCGCCGCGGGCAGCCAGGTCTACGTCACGCCGCGCGATGTGAAGGTCTTCACCAAGAACGGCACGGTCGACCAGGACGCCGCCGACGGGCAAGACGCACCCGGCCAGGTGGCGTGAGGGAAAAGCGGAAAGCGGAAAGCGGCGCCCGGCTCTGAACCCTGAACCCCGAACCCTGAATCCTTCAGTGCAGCACCGGGCAGGTGTCGAACCACTCCCGTCCCTGACGCACCATCCACTCGCGCGACTCCTCCGGCCCCCATTGGCCCGGCTCGTAGAATGCCAGCGGCGGAAGTCCGGGGTTGACCCACGCCGCGGAGATCGGGTCCATGATCCCCCAGGCCAGCTCGACTTCGTCCGCACGGGCGAATAGGCTTGCGTCGCCGCCGATCACGTCCAGAAGAAGCCGCTGGTAGGCGTCGGGCATCCCGCCGGCGAACTTCTCCTGAAAGCGGAAGCTCAGGTCGGTCAGACGCACGCGCATCCCCGCGTCGGGCACCTTCGTTTGGAAGTGGAGCTGCATCCCTTCGGCCGGCTGGATCTGAATCACCAGCCGGTTGGCCTCGTGGGGACTGCCCGATCCTCCTTCAAAGAGCATCAGCGGCGGCTGGCGGAACTGGATGACAATCTGCGTCGTCGGGCAGGACATGGCCTTGCCGCTGCGGAGATAGAAAGGCACGCCCTGCCACCGCCAGTTGTCGACCGCAAGCCGCACGGCGGCGAAGGTGGCCGTTTGGCTGTCGCCGGCAACGCCCGGCTCGCTGCGGTAGCCACGATACTGCCCGCGGACCGTTGCCGTGGCCACGTCTTCCGGCCCCAACGGCCGGATGGTCCGAAGGACCTTGACCTTCTCGTCGCGGATGGCGTCGGCCTCGAAGCGGGCCGGGGCCTCCATGGCCGTCAGCGTGAGCTGCTGGAGGAGGTGGTTCTGAAACATGTCGCGGAGCACGCCGGCCCGGTCGTAGTAGCTCCCGCGGTGGCCGACCTTCATGGCCTCGGCCGCGGTAATCTCCACGTGCTCCACGTAGTTGCGGTTCCAGATCGGCTCGAAGATCGCATTGGCGAAGCGGAAGACCAAGACGTTCTGCACCGTCTCCTTGCCGAGGTAGTGGTCGATCCGGTATGTCTGGCGCTCTGCCAGGATCTGGCTGATCTCTCGGTCCAATGCCCGCGCCGAATCCAGGTCGCGCCCGA
>CAYGZI010000920.1:0-1639 GCA_964354245.1 uncultured Planctomycetaceae bacterium | reverse complement strand
TTGGGCTTGATCGCCCCCCATGTCGCCATGATCCGTCTCCCCGAGCCCAAGATCCCTCCCTCGGAGCGATTCGACTGACCCGCATTCTAACATTACGGAATCCGGGCCCGCCAGAGCGGGAACCGTCCCAGGGCCCGGCTTGGCCTCGCCCGCGGTCTGTCCCGCCGCATATCATGGCGCAGAGTTGCAGGGCCGGCTCTGCCGGCCATTCACTCAATAACCGGGAAAGGCCGGCAAAGCCGGCCCTACGTCTGCGGGCACCTTCTTTACCCCTTCTCAACGAGATCGAACGTCCATTGCCCGCGGTCGTTGCGGCGACGCGTGAGGCGGAACCAGGTGCCGAAGACCGCGGACTGCTGGAAGCCCTCCGGATCGCGCGGGGCCGGCTCGTAAGCGGATGGGCCGGGGCGGTGGATTTGGAAGAGAAGCTCTTTGCCGCGGGCGTCGATCAGCCAGAACTCGGGGACGCCTGCCCGGTAATAGGCCGCCGGGAGCCGGTGCGTGTCCTTGGTCTCGGAGCTGTCGGAGACGATCTCCACGATCAGGTCGGGCGGCCCTTCGACCTCGACGTAGCGGTCCGGCTCGCGCGTGGCCTTGGGAACCAGGCGCACTCGGCCGCTATCGAGCGACTCGTCCGAGATAAAGACCACGTCCGGCTCCACGGAGAGGTCCGCTTCCGGGCACGAAATCCGTGTGCTGTCGCTGTAGACGTGCCCCCGAGTCCCTCGCTTCACCATGTCCTTGAACATCCAGACGATTTCCGTCTTCAACTCCGCATGTGAAAACAGGTCTTCAGGCGACATATCCACCTCGATACAGCCCGCGATGAAGTCGATCCGGCCCTCTTCGGGGCAATCGTCCGAATTGGCCCACGCCCGGAACTCGGCAAGGGATCGAAAGTAGGGGATCTCGATCCGTTCCTCAAAAACCACGGAATTTGCCATGCGGTCGGCTCCCCACTCAAGAGCTCAAGCCGGGTGCCACGGCCACGCTTGCGTGGCCATGCTGCTGCTTGCAGTTCCGACGTGCCAACGCAAGCGTGGGCATGGCACCCGACGCAGTCGAGACTCGCCATCGGTCCCCAGGACCAACTCACATTATAGCCAGTTTCCGTGCAAGAGCCCAGCCGGTGCGAGTTGTAGGGCCGGCTTTGCCGGCCGGTCACTCAATAAGCGGGAAAGGCCGGCAAAGCCGGCCCTACGTCAGCCGGCCGCCGGGGGCGGTTCCTGATGACACAAGCAGGACAAGACGGTCAAGTAGTCGCGGATGTGCCGGGTCAGCAGGAAGTGCTCGCGCACATACTCGTGGCCGGTCTGTCCCATGCGCTGGCGCTTGCCGGCATAGCGGAGCAGCCAGCGGATGCGGTACGCGGCCCCCGCCGGCGAGTGGACCAGAAAGCCCGTGTGATAATCGTGGACCTGCAGCGTGATCCCGCCGCAGGCCCCGCCGATCACCGGCTTGTTCTTCCAGAGGGCCTCGGTGACGGTCAGGCCGAATCCCTCCTTGATCGACTTCTGCAGCACGATGATCGCGGAGCGCTGGAGGACGTTGATCGCCCGGTGCGAATCGGGCGGAAGCATGAGCACCTTGAGGTCCTTGTCGTCGCCGGCGCGCTGGACGACTTCGCGGAAGAATTCGG
>CAYGZI010000919.1:0-1640 GCA_964354245.1 uncultured Planctomycetaceae bacterium | reverse complement strand
CGGCTCCACTGCGTTGGATCACGCGCTGGGCGACGGCGAGGACTTCGAGCTGATCCTGGCGGTCCCGCCGGAGGAGGCCCAGCGGATGCTGGCCGAGCAGCCGCTTTCAGTGCCGCTCGCCAGAATCGGCCAGTTCATTGCCGAGCCCGGCCTGTGGCGGGCCGACGACCGCGGCGCACGCGTCGCCTTGACGCCGCGGGGGTACCAGCACCAGTTTGACTGATGCGACGCCCACCCGTACACGATTGACGGACTGACAATGGATCGCTGCGTCTACGAAGCTGCCGACGAGCGCGCTACGGCCGCCTTGGGGGCGGCGCTGGCGGAGGTCCTGCCCGACGGAGCCGTCGTGGCGTTGTGCGGGACCCTGGGCGCGGGAAAGACCCGCCTGGTGCAGGCGATCGCTGAGGCGTGCGGCGTGGACCGCCGCGAGGTGGTCAGCCCCACGTTCGTTCTGGCCCACGAGTATCGCGGCCGGCGGACCATCTATCACTTGGACGCCTACCGGCTCCGCAGTGAGGCGGAGTTTCTCGCGTTAGGGCCAGAGGAGTTCTTTGAGAAGAAGGCGCTCACGTTGGTCGAATGGGCCGATCGTGTGGCGGCCTGTCTGCCGAAGGATCACCTGGAGGTCCGCATCGAGGTCGCGGGGGAGACATCGCGGCGGGTGGAGCTGATCGCCCACGGGGGTGGTTTCGCCGAAGTCCTTGCCCGGCTCCCGGCAGTGGTAGAACGGGTCTGTAACCCGTCCTGCGAGAAGGCGGGTTCGCGGGGCGCCCAGGCGGGTGATGCCCAAGTGAGAAATGAGAAATGAGAAGTGCAAAGGGCAAATTGGCGAACGGACTCTCATTTTTCACTTTGCACTTTTAACTTCTCACTTGTCCACTCCACGGACTGGTCCGAAACCACCCGAAAAAAGCGAGCCCCGCGCTGGCTCGGAACGCTTGGCGGGCGGGCGGGGTTAGATTAAGATGGTGGGGTGGGGCAACGAGTTTCGAGGGTAGTATCATGCGCCGCAAGAGATTCTTGCTCGCGTTGGCGTTGCCGGTTCTTCTGGGCTTCTGCGCACAGGCGTTTGGACAAGGCCGGACCGGCGGCACTAGCGGGATGTCCGGGCTCGGGGGCCTTGGTTCGACCGGCCTGGGCATGGGGGGGTTGGGCAGCGGGTTCGGCGGATTGGGCTCCGGCATGGGCATGGGATCCGGGTTCGGATCTTCCACGGGTCTGGGCACCATGTCCTCCGGGATGGGTACCCGGCAGCAAGGTACGTTCGTCGGCAGTGACTCGTTGGACCTGCCCCAGATCTTTGGCGGAGCCGTGATGAGTTCCTCTTCGACCCGATACGGGAGTGTCGGTTCGCGGTCTTCCGGCCGATCCGGTCTTGGCTCCTCGTCTGGCGGTCTTGGCTCCTCGTTTGGGGGTCTTGGTTCGTCGTTTGGGGGTCTTGGTTCCTCATTTGGCGGGTCGGGGTCCTCGTTTGGGAGGTCCGGGACCTCGTTTGGTGGACTGGGCTCCTCGTCTGGTGGACTGGGTTCCTCGTTCGGCGGCTTGGGTTCCTCGTTCGGCAGGTCGGGGACGTCGTTTGGTGGATTGGGCTCCTCGCTGGGCGGGTTGGGGTCCTCGTTCGGCAGGTCCGGGACGTC
>CAYGZI010000918.1:0-1640 GCA_964354245.1 uncultured Planctomycetaceae bacterium | reverse complement strand
CGGCTTCAACAACTTCGCCCGGCCGATCCTCTACGGGGAGTATCACCCGATCTCGATCGTCCCCCTGGACGGCGACCTGGCGCGGCCGCTTCACGAGGTGGCCGTGGGCGGCCCGCTGTGCGAGTCGGGCGACATCTTCACCCAGGAGGAAGGCGGCTATGTGGCCAAGCGGCCCTTGCCGATTGCCGCGGTGGGCGATCTTCTGGTGATCGAGCGGGCCGGGGCTTATGGGTTCGTGATGGGCTCGAACTACAACTCCAAGCCGCTGGCCGCGGAGGTGCTCATCCAGGACGGCCGCCCCCACCTCATCCGCCGCAGACAGACCTTCGAGGACCTCATCCGCGGCGAGGTGATCCCGGGCGCGTAGGGCGCGAGATCGGCAATCGCCTACTTCACTTCCAGCATGCGACGGAGGGCTTCGAGCGCGTAGGGGGCCGTCGCGTCGTCCACGCGGATCACGCCCACCGGAGTGCCGGCCGCCAGGTTCTCCAGCGCCCAACAGAGGTGCGGCAAGTCGATCCGGTACATGGTCGCACACATGCAGACCACTGGTGAGAGGAAGTGAATCTCTTGCTCGGGATGCTCGTTCTTGAGGCGATTGACGAGGTGAAACTCCGTGCCGATGGCCCAGCGCGTGCCCGGCGGCGACTCTTGCACGACCCGGATGATCTTGCCCGTCGAGCCGATCTCGTCGGCCTTGGCAACCACCTCCATCGTACACTCGGGGTGGACGAGGATCTTGATGTCGGGGTAGTCCCGCCGGAGCCGGTCCACGTGCTCGGGCAAAAACACCTGATGCACGCTGCAAAGCCCGTTCCAGAGGATCACCCGGCTTCGCCGGATCGCTTCCGGCCGGTTGCCGCCAAGCCGGTCCTGGTGCGGGTCCCAAACGGGCATCTCCTCTAACGGAATGCCCATGCGCAGCGCGGTGTTGCGCCCCAGGTGCTGATCGGGAAAGAAGAGCACTCGCGGCCGGCGCGCGAAGGCCCACTGGAGCACGGCCGCCGCATTGGCCGACGTGCAGACGATTCCCCCGTGCCGCCCGCAAAACGCCTTCAGGCTGGCCGCGGAATTGACGTAGGTGACCGGCGTCACTTCGGACAGATCGATCACCTCGCCCAACTGCTGCCAACACTCTTCGACCTGCTCGATCTCCGCCATGTCGGCCATGGAGCAGCCGGCGGCCAGGTCGGGGAGGATCACGGGGATGCGCTGGCCGCCGCGCTCGGCCAGGCGCTCGGGACGATTGGCCAGCACGTCGGCCGTCTCGGCCATGAAGTGGACGCCGCAGAACGCGATGGCCCGGCACTCCTTGTCCGCCGCGGCCAGCTCGCTCAGCCGGTAGCTGTCGCCGCGGAGGTCCGCCAGCGCAATCACCTCGTCCTGCTGATAGTGGTGCCCCAGGATCAGCAGGCGGCGGCCCATCTCCGTGCGGATCGCCTGGATCCGCCGGGCGAGTTCCTCATTGTCCAGCGACTTGTAGGGCTGGAACGGGAGGGCGGCGTGGGTGCGGTCAGCAGCGGCGGCCATGAGCAGGGTTCAGGGTTCAGGGTTCAGCAGTCGGTCTCTATTTGGAAGTATATTGCCTCCGCGGGGTCGGAGACAGGGCCCGGCTACTGCGGACCATCCGGGCCGGGTGG
>CAYGZI010000917.1:0-1643 GCA_964354245.1 uncultured Planctomycetaceae bacterium | reverse complement strand
GCCGAACTGGCCGCTGAAGCCCTGCCCGCCCGTCCCCCCGCCCGTCGTTCCGCCTTGTCCGCTCGCCATGTTGAACGTATTCACCTCGGCGATCCCCGAGAACAAGGGGGTCGTGGTGATGCGGACGTAGCGCCGGTCGGCGGAGATCACGGCCGTGGCCTGCAAGTTGGCGCCTTCGGGCAGGGTCTGGATCACCGGCTGATAGCCGACGGCGCCGCGTCCGACGAACGGGATGAAGGGGTTGGCGTTGCGTCCGCCGCCCCCGTAATTCTGCCGCGAGCCGTAGTAGCTCGACTCGGCCGCGGGGTCCACGGCGCCGGCCAACTGCTGGGCGAGGACCTGTTGGCGCAAGGCCAAGTGAGGCATTGCGGCGTTGGCGACCTGACGCTCCTGGAGCGACTCCAGGCGGCGTCCGTCCTTCAACTCAAACTCCACGACGGCCTGGTCGCGCTGGAGCTTGACCGGCTTGGCCAACCGCGACTCCTGCGGGGTGAGGAAGTGCGTGCAGACTTCCACTTTCACCTGGTTGGCCGTCACTTGCCCCCAGACCTTGCGCACGAACACCTTGTAGGTGCCGCTAAACCCCTTGGGACAGACGTAGATCTCGGAGTTGGCGCCCGTCGCCAGCTTGCCGACTTGCTTGGAGAGGTCGCCCAGGAGGACGCCCCCGCTGGAGGTTCTGGGGCTCCGCATCGAGCAAAAGGTGCCGGCCGGCTCTTGGACCGCGACGTCGATGTCGGCATCGCCGGTCCAGGTGACTCTCAACATGCAGTCCCGGGCGACCGCGGCGTCCAAGGCCGCGCGGAAGCGCTTCGCCTCATCGACGCGCTTCTCGGCTTCCAGCCGGTCCAGCGTGGCCTTGGCCACGCGGGCGCCCTGCTCCCACACGTGCATCTGCTCGCGAGGCCACGCCTGGCTGAGGATGCCGGCCGTGGTCCACTGAATCCCTTCCAGGTCGTTGAGCTTCTGGGCGACCCGCAAACCGTGGACGAAGGGCTCCGGCCGGAGCGGCTCGAGTTGCGCGACCTGGCGATAGACCTGCAAGGCCCGCTTCTCCAGACCGGTCTGCTCCAAATACCGGCCGATGTTCATCAGGTCCAAGGTGCTGTCGGCGAACTCGACGGCCGACATGACGGCCCGCTCGACCTCCTCGCTGGGCCGTTTGGCGGTCTGCATGGCCAGGCCGAGGGCCTCGTACATCCAGGCCGGCTGGGCGTGGTTCTGACGCAGGGCGGCCTGAATCAGCGCGATCACCTGCTCGTGGTCTTTGGCCTTCCAGAGACTGCGAACGGTCTCCCGCACGTCGGCGGGGGATTCCTTGTGGGCGGCAAAGTGCCTCTCCCAAACGCTCTGGGCATCAGCGCCCTTGGGGATCGACAAATCGATCTTCCTGGGCGGGCGGCCAAGCGCCGGCTGGGTCTTGGCGAGCGACTCCGCGTCGGACCTGGTGACGGCCGGGACCGAAGCGGAAACCGTCTGCGGGGTGAGATTCAGGTCGTCCTCGACGCACATGGCGCGGAAGCCATTCTGGAGTCCCGGCCTGGGAAGGACGTTTTGGCCGTTCGGGGGCAGATTGAACATGCCGCCGCCCATTCCCATGCCGCCCATGCCGCCCATGCCGCCCATGCCCATGCCGCCCATGC
>CAYGZI010000916.1:0-1646 GCA_964354245.1 uncultured Planctomycetaceae bacterium | reverse complement strand
CGCCTCGTCTGCGAGTGGATCTGGGACGGCGCCATCGGCAACGTGACCGAGATCCACGCCGGCTGCGACGCGTTTCCCGAGGTCTATTGCCAGATCCGCAATGTGGAGCACGTCGCCAAGGAGCGGCCGCCCGTGCCCCCGGAGCTCGATTGGGACCTGTGGCAGGGCCCGGCGCCCGCCCGGGCGTATCACCCCGCCTATGTGCCCTGGAATTGGCGGGGCTGGATGCCCTACGGCTCGGGGACCTTGGGCGATTGGGTGTGCCACGTGATCGACCCGGTGTTCTGGGCGCTGGACCTCGACATGCCGACGACGATCCAGGCGAAGACCGACGACTATGATCCGGTGAAACAGGGAGACACGTTCCCGGTGGGGTCGCAGATCACTTTCGAGTTTCCCGCGAAGGGGAAGCGCGGCCCGGTCAAGCTGGTTTGGTACGAGGGGCGGCAGCGGATCCCGCGGCCCGCGGAGTTGGAAGCGGGCCGCGGCAACGTCGGGACCGGCGCCGTGGTGATCGGCGACCGCGGAAAGATCACCTACGGCTCGCACGGCGCGGGCGGATGCCGGCTCATTCCCGAGGCGAAGATGAAGGCCTACAAGCGTCCCGAGCCGACGATCCCGCGGGTTCCTCGTGGCGACCACCAGCACGATTGGCTTAACGCCGTGCGCGAAGGCCGGCCGGCCGGGTCGTCGTTCGAGTACGGCGGACGGCTGACCGAGGTGGGGCTTTTGGGCGTGATCGCCATCCGGCTGACGGGCCAGAAGCTGCAATACGACGAAAAGGCCGTGCGGTTTACCAACAACGACGAGGCCAACCGCTGGCTCAATCCGCCGTATCGAAGCGGCTGGAGCCTGACGTAGACGGCGGTTTCTTCGTCCGGCGTCATTACAATGGGGGCTGAGGAGTCAGCCGGCTGCCAAGAGCCGCACGGTTACCCGCCTGCGTGCGAAGGAGAATCCCCGATGAACAGGACAACGAGACACACTCTCATAGCCTGCGCCGCCGCCCTGCTGCTGGCGCCGCCGGGCACCGACCGAAGGTTGGTCGCGGCCCATGCCGCCGAGTTGCATGTCGCTCCAAGCGGCAACGACGCCAACCCCGGCACGCAGGCGGCTCCGCTCCGCACGATCCAGCGGGCCGCGGATCTAGCGCAGCCGGGCGATGCGATCACCGTGCATGAAGGCGTTTACCGCGAGCGCGTCAAGCCGCCGCGCGGAGGCCAGTCCGACCAGAAGCGGATCGTCTATCAGGCGGCGCCGGGCGAGAAGGTCGAGATCAAGGGGTCGGAAGCCGTCAAGAATTGGGTGAAGGTCCAGGACGATGTCTGGAAGGCGACCCTTCCGAACTCCTTCTTCGGCGGCTTCAATCCCTACAGCGACCTCATCCGCGGCGACTGGTTTAGTCCCCAGGGCCGCCAGCATCACACGGGGGCCGTCTATCTCAACGGCGACTGGCTGACCGAGGCGGCCAGGCTGGACGATGTCCTGAAGCCCGCAAGAGCGACTCCGCTCTGGTTCGCTCGGGTGGACAAGGACAACACCACGATCTGGGCGCAGTTCCAAGGTGTCAACCCCAACGGGCAACTCGTGGAGATCAACGTGCGCCGGACCGTGTTCTACCCGGAAAAGCCCGGCATGAACTACAT
>CAYGZI010000915.1:0-1648 GCA_964354245.1 uncultured Planctomycetaceae bacterium | reverse complement strand
GACCCGACCGTGACGGAAAATCCTCCGAAACCGGCCTCCTGAAGCAGTGGCCCGCCCGCGGCCCTAAGCTCCTCTGGACGGCCAAGGGCCTGGGCCACGGATTTGCCAGCTTGGCAATCGCCCATCGGACGATCTACACCGCCGGCAACATCCAGGGCAAGACGGTCATCACCGCGTTGGACCTCGATGGCCGCATCCGCTGGCAAGTCGAAAACGGCCCCGCGTGGCAAGACCCGGTGCCCGGGGCCCGCGGGACCCCTACCATCGACGGCGACCGCCTGTACCACGAGAGCCCCCACGGCCACGTCCTTTGTCTGGACGCCAAGACCGGCAAGCGGCTCTGGGGGCTCAACATCCTGCAAGCCTTCCACAGCAAGCCAGGCAACTGGGGATTGGCCGAGTCGCTCCTGATCGACGGCGACCGCCTGATCTGCTGCCCGGGCGGACCGGAAACCGCGATGGTCGCGCTGGACAAACGGACGGGCCGGGTGGTCTGGAAGTCGCCCAGTACGTCCGGCGATCTGCCCGGCTACGCCTCGCCCTCGCTGGGCGAGCACCAGGGATTGCGCATGATCTTCACGCTGACGTCGAAGGCGGCCATTGGCGTCAATGCGGACAACGGGGACCTGCTTTGGCGATTCGCGCACGAGACGCCGTTCGACGAGATGATCAACATGCCGATCTACCGGGACGGCCACGTGCTGATCAGCACGCGCACGACCGGCTCGGTCCTCTTGAAGCTCCGCGTCCAGGGGAAGAAGGCGTCGGTCGAGCCCGTGTGGCGGTCCAAGGACCTGGACAACCAACACCACGGGGTGGTCCTCCTCGATGGCTATCTCTATGGGGCCTCCCACGTCAACCAGAGCGGCCGATGGATCTGCCTCGACTGGCGCACCGGCAAGACCCAGTACATGGAGCGGGGCGTGGGCAAGGGCTCGCTCACATACGCTGAGGGGATGCTCTACACGCTCAACGAGAATGACGGCACGCTGGGCCTGGTGAAAGCCACGCCCGAGGGCCACGAGATCGCGAGCCAGTTCCGCATCCCCCAGGGCGGCGAGGGCCCCACCTGGGCCCATCCGGTGGTCTGCGGCGGCCGGCTCTACGTCCGGCACAGCGACTTCCTGTATGCTTACGACGTGCGGGCGCGGTAGAATCCGTTTAGCCGCCGCGCTTGCGCGGCGCGCTGGCGTGTTTAGCCGCCGCGCTTGCGCGGCGATTTTGTCCGCTGGAATGTGACATCCAACTACCAGGAGGAGCATCACGATGAGAAGTACCATGTCGAAGACCGTGGCCGTGTGTATGGCGGCGGTGTGCATCGCCGCGATGGCGGCCGCCCAGCCGGCGTCGCAGGCCGCCGACCTGCGCCTGCCCGCGAGCCAGTTCCGCGACAAGATGGCCGCCGGCTGGATCGGGCAAATGGCGGGCGTCGGCTGGGGCGCGCCCACCGAGTTCCGCCACAAGGGCCAGATCATCCCCGCCGGCCAGATGCCCCAGTGGAGGCCGGCGATGATCAACCAGTACAACCAGGACGACATCTACGTCGAGATGACCTTCCTCCGCACGCTGGAGCAGTACGGCTGGGACGTCTCGATCCGCCAGGCGGGGATCGACTTCGCCAACAGCGGCTATCCCCTCTGGCACGCCA
>CAYGZI010000914.1:0-1650 GCA_964354245.1 uncultured Planctomycetaceae bacterium | reverse complement strand
GAAGGCACGACAGACAATAGCCCACGGCGTGAGCCCTTGTCGTTACCCACATTTTTGGGGCCTCGGTTTGCCGATGTCAAGTGTGGTGCGATTAAGGAGAATCGCTTATGGCAACCACACTTATGTCGGCTTTGGATTGGGCGAACGTGGAATTCGGGGGCGCCGCATTGGGAGACCGAAGGCGTTGTCCGCGGTTGGTTCAATTGGCGGCGAAGTGCTCGCAGAACCCTCACGGCACGTTGCCGGGATCGTTCAAGCGATGGTCGGAAGCGAAGGCGGCCTATCGTCTGCTGGAGCAAGCGGATGTCACTTACGAGCGGGTCATCGCCCCGCACTTTCACCGGGTGCGAACGGATTGCCGTCAGGACGGCGAGGATTTGATGGTGGAGGATACGACATCGCTGGACTTCACCTCGCACCTGGCGGCCCAGGATCTGGGCCGGATCGGCGACGACGGCGGGCGCGGTCTGTTTGTGCATTCGACGTTGGCGTTGCGGATCGAGCGGTGGACCGAGTCGCACGAGCCGGAAGTGACGGTCGAAGGCTTGTTCGATCAGCGTTGGTGGGCGCGGACCACTCCGACAATCGGGCGAGGTCGGGAGAAGAAACGGAAGCGACTGACTCGCCCGCGCGAGTCTGAGCGCTGGGCGGCGGTGGTCGAGCAGATCGGCCCGCCGCCCGCCAGCGCGCGATGGACGTTCATGGCCGACCGCGAATCGGACATCTACGAGACGTTCGAGCGTTGCCAAAGGAACCGGTGGCATTTCATCACCCGGGCCAACCAGCCGCGGTCGTTGGCCGATGAAGGGGGCTCGGTTTTCACCGCAGTGGCCGAAAGCCCGGAGTTGGGCCGGTTTTCCGTGGATTTGCGGGCCCGGCCTGGCCAGGCGGCCCGTCGAGCCCAGGTGGCGGTTCGGACGTGCAGGGTGCAGTTGCGCGGGCCTTGGCGACCGGGCGGGCGGGTGGAGCCGCTGGCCGTCAACGTGGTCGAGGTCAGGGAGATCGACGCCCCGCCGGGCGTCGAGCCGATACGCTGGGTGCTGCTGACCGATTGGCCGGTCCAGACGTTCGAGCAGGCGATGCGAGTCATCAAGGCCTACACACGCCGCTGGCTGATCGAGGAGTATCACAAGGCGCTCAAGACCGGCACGAGCATCGAGGACAGCCAATTGACGACGGCGCAACGGATCACGGCCTTGCTTGGCATTCTGGCGGTGGTGGCGGTGCGACTGTTGAATATGAAACTGCTGGCGACGACTCGCCCGGACGAGCCGGTGCCCGCCGATGAGCTTGGACCGGAGGCCTTGGCAATCCTGGAAGCCGAGTATGGCCGTCCGGCGGGCGGGTGGACGAACTCCGGCGTGCTGGTGGCCATCGCCCGGCTGGGCGGCTTTCTCGCCCGCAAAAGCGATGGCAGCCCTGGCTGGCTGACCATCTGGCGCGGCCTGCGACAACTGATGCTCATGGCTCAAGGCTATGACCTCGCGCGAGAAGAAAAATGTGGGTAACGACAAGGGCTCACGCCGTGGGCTATTGTCTTTCGTGCCTCCGGCACTGAAAGGAAACGGCAACGGGTAAGAGGCCGAAGATCAAATGGCTAAAAGTCCACGGCCACACGGAACCCGATGCGGTCGATCCGGTGTCGGGGAT
>CAYGZI010000913.1:0-1676 GCA_964354245.1 uncultured Planctomycetaceae bacterium | reverse complement strand
AAGCTGCAGCTTGGCGCGTCCACGGCCCCGCGGCGCATGTTCTTCATCCCGTCGGCCGGCGGTCTGCAAGTGGCCGGGCAAGTCTGCTACCGGGCCACGGATTGCGAGGGGCGGCCGGGCTCGTATTTTGCCCACGTGCTGGTTCAGGAGCCGAGCGATGCCCAGCCCCGCTGGACCGCTCTGGACTGGCTGCGGCTCTGGGGCGCCCCCGGTTGGGTCCTGGAGGATTCGGCCGAGATGCCTCACCTGTTGCCGGCTTTGGATTCGCCGGCCGACCTTCTCGGCCAGAGTGCGCCGGCGATCGACGACCCGTTGCTTGCGAGCTTCTTGCGCGAGGCCGCGGACTCGCCCGCACTGCACGATCCGGCAGGCATCCTCCCGGAGCGATGGAAAGCCATGGAGCCCGGCCAGCGCTCCCAGTGGTTCCGCGAGGCCCTCTCGCGCTATCTGGACGCGGCGGCGGCCGATCCGCGCCAGCCCGTCTGGCTCGTGGTCGAGCCTGCCGTGGCTGCGCTCTGGGCCTACGGCATCGCGCGCCTGCTGCCCGAGGGGCCGCTCCGCAACGGCGTCGGGTTCTCGACGTTCGAGACCGACCCCCAACGGGCCAACGCTCCCCTGGCGGCCACGTGGTTCCACGACCCGCAGGCCATTGCGGCCGAGCCGGAGGGAGTGCGGCTCCCGGGGCTGGTGGTCAACACCCTCGTCGCTCCGGACCCCGAGAAGCCCCGTCCTACGCGGAAGTACGCCACGGCGATCCTGCGGGAGGTCGTCGAGGGAGGCTGCGAAGCCGCCCAGCGCGAGCTGGCGGTCTTCGCGTCCGTCCACGCGGAGCGCCCCCAGCAGTTGGAGTCTCTGGCCGCCGCCGGTGAAATCGTCTCGGCCATGCTCGACACCGGGACGCTCTCCGCCGACGATTGGCGGGCTTCGCCGCAAGCGACCCAGTGCGTGCGGTTGTGCCTCGGCCGGCGCCTCGCGGCCATGGAGGACTTGGACTCGGGCCTGACGAGCGTCATCCAGGGGCCGGCCTTCCTGACGGTCGTGGACCTGCTGACCGCCAAGCCGCCGCTTCGCGATGCGCGGCGGGCCCTGATCCACCTGCTCAAGGTAATCCCGCCGGAGAGAATCCTCGGACTGTTGCGCCTGCCCGGCGTCACCGACGAGGACAAGATCACCGTGCTCTTGCGGCACGTCCACGTCCGCGGCGGTTTGCCGGTTGGATGCGAGTTCATCTGGGAGGAGTTCGCCGCAAGGGACGAGACAAAGCGCCGGGCCGGGGCCGTGCTCATGGCCCGGGTGCTCGGCCGCCTCCCGCCCAAGGACCTCAGGCGTCTCTTCCAGTCCGCCCCCAGGTCCGCGATCACGGGCTTCGTGCTCAACCTGATGCGCATGCTCAGAAACAAGAAGGTCAAGCCGCCCGCATTGTCGGCCGTGGTCCAGGGGATGGACGAAGAAGCCGTCCTGGCGCTGTTGCGGACCTCGGGGCCGGAGTTCCTCCGCACCTATCCGAAGCGGGAGCCCGTCATGGGCGAGAAACTCGCCCTCCTCCTGCGCACGCTACCCCGCCACCCCGAGCAGTTCAAGGACCGGCTCGAGCTGGTCCTGGCCGGTCAACACCTGTTCTCGGAGGACCAGTACGTCCGGGCGGCCACGGCTTGGGACGCCTGCCACCGCAAGAT
>CAYGZI010000912.1:0-1682 GCA_964354245.1 uncultured Planctomycetaceae bacterium | reverse complement strand
CACCCCTTCTCCCTCGCCACCCGCCACCCGGCACTCGCCACCCGCCACCCCCGACCTGCTCGCCGTGTTGGGCGGGGAGCACACGATTTCGGTAGGCGTGGTGCGGGGGCTGGCGCGGGCCAGGGGTGCGGACGATCTGGTCGCCGTGCAGATCGACGCCCATGCCGACCTGCGGGACGAGTACGAGGGCACCCTTTACAGCCACGCCTGCGCGGCCCGGCGGATCCTCGAAGTTTGCCCCCTGTTCCAGATCGGGATCAGGAACATCTCCGAGGCGGAGGAGCGTTTCCGGCGGCAGTCAAGTCGCGTGCGGACCGTGTTCGCCGAGGAGGCGATGGAGGGGGGCGAGGTAGGTGGTAGGTGGAATATGGTAGGTGGGGACGCTGCATGCCACCTACCACATGCCACCTACCACCTACCGTTCCTCCAGGAGCTTGCCCAGTTCGTACGCGGCAAGACGGTGTATCTGACCATCGACCTGGACGGACTGGACCCGTCGATCATGCCGGCGGTGGGCACGCCGGAGCCGGGCGGGCTTTCGTGGGCCCGCACGCTCGACGTGGTCCGCACGGTCTGCCGCGAGGCCGCGAGCCTGCCGGCCTTCGACGTGGTCGAGCTGGCCCCCATCCCCGGCTTGCTGGGGCCCGACTTCCTCGCGGCCAGGCTCGTGTATAAGATCATGTCGCTGGCCCTGGCCCGCCAATGAGGGGGGGCGATCCAAGAACCAGTGTTGACATTCGGTGACCGAAGTCGATAAATTACACTGAACGCTATCGTTAGCCCGCAAACACTGTCAAGACGTATGACGACTCCCCGGTCTATGGACCGGTTGGGCCGGCCTATATGACCGGCCTTTTTTGTTGGCCACATTGACACCGACCTCCTGGAGAAGGTCTCGGGGAGTACACAATGGGTACGGCACAGCCAAAACGGTCGATCGTGTATGTCGATGGGTTCAATCTGTACTACGGGGTCCTCAAAGACGGTCCGTACAGATGGCTTGACTTGCAGCGATACTTCCTTGTGACTGGCGACTCGGACTTGGTTCCAGCCGTGTGTATGGTCAAAGACCTGTTTCCGACAAAGGAAGTGATTCTGTACATTCCGGCGCGAACCGCGGTGCGAGGGGCGGCCGTGGAATTGCGCGGCGTCGCCGACAAGCACAGGCTGCTTCCGCTGGAATTGCTGCCCAAATCGCAGTTCCCTGCCCAAATCACAAGTGGCGCCGGTCAGATCGTCCGCAAGCCGCCGTCTTGGTGAATCGCCGCCGTTCTCGCAGTCTTGCCGTTCGTCCTGCTCCTTCCGCGGCGACGGAGCACTACCTCGCGCAGGTGTGGCTTTCCGACGGCGGCGGTGAACGATATACTGGGGCCTGATTGTCCAGGTGGCAGGGCAACTGCAGGGGCAAGGTTGGCGTGCGAAAGGGAGTTGACCACGTGGATTCCCATTGCAGCAAGACGGCGGAACACGATCAATACATGTCGGGCAAGCGGATCCTGCCCGCGGGAGTGAAAGCGGACCATCGCCTGGCCGACGTCATCGATCAGACGTTCCTGGCCTACAATGCCGCCCGCCTCCGCGAAATGATCCCCGAACGGCCGATCGAACTTCACCAGGGAATTGCCGGACTGCAGAGAAATCCCGTCACCGTGCCTGACCGGCGCAAACCCCACCGGACCCTC
>CAYGZI010000911.1:0-1691 GCA_964354245.1 uncultured Planctomycetaceae bacterium | reverse complement strand
GGAGGCCGCGATCCAGATCGAGGGCATCCAAGGCGTGCTGGTGGTCTCTGCGCGGGCGAGCGCCGCGGGGACCGGGCCGGCCGAGGTGAGCCTTGCACTGGGCGACGAGCCGGCGTGGCGAGTCGTTAGTCAAGGGACGTCGATCCAATTGGAGGCTGCCGCGCCGTCGGGAGCCGGTCCGGTCAGGGTCCGATTGAAGACCCGGGCTCCCTCGGGCACCGGCGAGGCCGCGGTTTACTGGCGCGAGGTGCGCATGCGGGTCGGCGATCGCACGCTGGACTTGCCGATCCGTGCGGCGTCCGGCGACCCGGAGGAGTTTCCGCCGCCCGTGCTCCCGCCGCTTCACAAGGCGATCGAAGAGGCCCTGGTCGAGTGGGACTGGCGCATGCAGGACGGCATCGGTACCGAGCGGGTCCCAAGCACGTACGCCGCGGCGATCGAAAAGACGCTCGACCGCGGCGACCGGGTGATCCAGGACCTTCAGGCCGGCGGAGTCTCGCTGGGCGACCGAGCCGCCCGCTGGAAAGGCGTCAGGAACCGTTTTCGGCAGGCAAAATCGGTTCCTGACACCTTTTTCGCGTGGGAGGAGCTTTGGCGCGACGTCCATCGCCTGCGTCGGGACATCGCCCTGGCCAATCCGCTGGCCCAGACCGGGCCGCTGGTCTTTGCCAAGCAGGCGCCAAGCCTCTTCAGCCACCAGTTGACGCAGTATCAGGGCAATTGCGCGCGGCCGGGCGGCGGCATCTTCGTCCTGGACGCCCCGGGCCGCTCCATGCAGTGCCGGCAGCTCGCCGCCGGGCAACTGCCGCTGGGAAGCTACGAGTTCCCCGAGGTCTCCTACGACGGCGCCAAGATACTCTTCGCCTACTGCCACGTCGAGACGGTCGCCCCCAACCGCGAGCGGCACATCGATCGCTTCTTCCACTTATACGAGATCGGCGCCGACGGCTCGGGCCTGCGGCAGCTTACCAGCGGCGCGTTTGACGACTTCGCCCCGCGGTGCTTGCCGGACGGGAACATCCTGTTCATTTCCTCGCGGCGCGGCGGGTTCCATCGCTGCGGCCAGGGCCCCTGCCCGGTCCACACGCTGGCACTCGCCGGCCCCGATGGCTCCAGCCCGCGTCCCATCTCCTTCCACGAGACCCACGAGTGGGACCCGTCGGTGCTCGGCGACGGGCGCGTGATCTACACGCGGTGGGACTACGTGGACCGCAACGCGGTCTTCTACCAGCAGCTTTGGACCGCCCGGACCGACGGCACCGACGTGCGGATCTTCTACGGCAACAACACGTTCAGCCCGATCGGGATTTGGGAGGCGCGGGCCGTGCCGGGCTCGCACCGCGTGATGGCCACGGCGGGGGCCCACCATGCGATGACGGCCGGCTCGATCATCCTCCTCGATACGACCCGCGGCATCGACGGCCCTGAGCCGATCATTCGTCTGACGCCCGATGCGTTGTTCCCGGAGAGCGAAGTGCCGGTGGTTTCGCGCGGGCCGGCCACGTGGCACAACCCGGTGGGCGTGCCGGTTCCGCCCAAGGTGCCGCCCGAGGCACAGCGATGGCCGGGCCACTGCTACCGGACGCCGTATCCGCTCTCGGAGAAGTACTTCCTGGCGGCGTACAGCTTCGACCGCCTGATCGGCGAGCCGCACCCGAACCCGGCCAACATGTTCGGGATCTACCTGGTCG
>CAYGZI010000910.1:0-1694 GCA_964354245.1 uncultured Planctomycetaceae bacterium | reverse complement strand
CCCCATGCGCTTCGCCTCGTCCAGGGCGATGCCCATGTCCTTGACGAAGTGCTCCACGAAGAACCCCGGCTCGAAGCGGTTGTCGATGATCCGCGGGGCGAGGTTCGACAACGGCCAGCTTGCCGCGGCGCCGGAGGCGATCGACTCCAACACGCGGTTCAGATCGAGTCCGGCGCGATAGCCGTAGAGCAGGGCCTCGCATATCCCGACCATCGTGCCGGCGATGATCACCTGATTGACCAGTTTGGTGTGCTGCCCGGCCCCGGGGCCGCCCTGGCGCACAATCGAGTGGCCCATGAGCTGGAAGCAGGGCATGACCGCATCGACCGCCTCGGGGTCGCCGCCGACCATGATCGACAAGCGTGCCTCGCGGGCCCCCACGTCGCCGCCGGAGACCGGGGCGTCGATCGCGCAATCGCCTCGCGCAGAAGCCGCTTGGGCGATCTCCACGGCCAGCGACGGCTGGCTGGTGGTCATGTCCACGACGATCTTGCCCGGCGAGCACCCGGCCAGCACACCGCTTGGGCCGAGGATCACCTCGCGCACGTCGGCCGGATAGCCGACGATGGTGAAAACCGCGTCCGACGCCTCGGCCACGGCCTTGGGCGAATCGGCCCAGCGGGCGCCCTGGTCCTGGAGCTTCTGGGCCTTGGCCCGGGTGCGGTTGAAGACAGTGGCCGAGAAGCCGGCGGCCAGGAGGTGGCCGCACATGCTGGCGCCCATGACTCCGGTGCCGATCCAGCCGATCCGGGTCTTGCCGGGTTCCGCCTTTGCCAAGCTCATGTTGTCCTGCCTGCGTTTGACAATGCGAAGCAGTGGCACACCGGCGATGGGGCTAACTCACGTCCAACGCGACTCGGGCCGGTTGAGGACTTCCGAGAGCAGAATCGCCTGGCGGAGCGAGGCGGGATTGGCCAGCACGGCCGCGAGGTTGGCGGCCCCGAGTGGCGCGACCGCCGCGCCTTGCCCCGGGGCTTCCAGGTCCACCGCGGTCTGCGCCGAAGCGCTCTCTCCGCCCATTCCGGCCAGCCGGCCGAGACGATGGTCGAACTTTTCCAGGAGGTGCCGCTCGATCTTGCCGTCGATCTGGGTGACTTCCCTGCCGAGCTGCTGGCTCACCGGGGCGAACTTCGCAGAACTGAGATGATCGCGCACGTGGGCTGCCACGCTCAGGGGTTCTCCTTCCATGGGGATCAGCTCCGCCTCGGCCGGCGCCTGAACCAGCCGGCGAGTGGGAGCCTCGGCCGCGGGCGGGCGGACTGGCGCCGCAGGACGCGATCCCGCCGCCCGCCGACGCTGCGACGCCCGCTTCAAGAAGTCTTCGATCTCATCGGCCAGCGGGTCCTGCGCCTGCGGAGGAAGCGGCTCGGCCGGCGGCTTGGGCCGGCCCGCCTGCTTCTGCACCTCCCGGGCCTTGCCGATGAGCTGGGCCACCGCGCTGATGATCACGATGACGATCACAATCAGCGTGCCGAGAAGATCCTCTCCCTTGGCCAATGGCCACACCATCCCGGTCATGCCGCAGTCCCTCCCTTGACGGCCCCCATGGCCAAGCCGCCGTGGGCGATGGCCGCCCGCATGTCGGTATCCGCCTGGATGTTCCGCAGCTTGTAGTAATCGAGGATCCCGAGGCGGCCGCTGCGAAAGGCGTCGGCAATGGCCTTGGGCACCTCGGCTTCCGCCTCCACCAGCTT
>CAYGZI010000909.1:0-1697 GCA_964354245.1 uncultured Planctomycetaceae bacterium | reverse complement strand
TCCTCCCCGACCCCGAGCAATTCCCCTATACCATCCGCATCATCTCCGACATTCTCGAGTCCAACGGCTCCAGCTCGATGGCCAGCGTGTGCGGGGCCACCCTGGGGCTCATGGCCGCCGGCGTGCCGATCAGCAATCCCGTGGCCGGGATCTCCATCGGCCTGGTCAAGCAAGACGACCGCTGGGTCCTCCTGACCGACATCCTCGGCGACGAGGACCACTTCGGCGATATGGACTTCAAGGTCGCCGGCACCCAAAACGGCATCACCGGCATCCAGCTCGATCTCAAGACCAACGGCATCAGCGAGGAGATCGTCCGCGGCGCGCTGGACCAGTCCCGCCTGGCCCGCATCGATATCCTCCGCCACATGCTCACCGCCATCCCGCGCCCGCGGGCCGACATCTCCGACTGGGCGCCGCGACTCCTGCGGACCAGGATCGACCCGGAGAAGATCGGGCTCTTGATCGGTCCAGGCGGCAAGATGATCCGCTCGATCCAGGAGCAGACCGGGGCCACCATCGACGTCGAGGACGACGGCACCGTGACCGTCTCCTGCACGGAGATGGCGGGGGCCAAGGCCGCTATGGCCCAGATCGAGGCCCTCACCGCCAGCGTCGAGGTCGGCAAGGTCTACGACGGCCGCGTCACCAGCGTCAAGGATTTCGGGGCCTTCATCGAGATCCTGCCCGGCAAGGACGGCCTCTGCCACATCAGCGAGTTGTCGGACGAGTACGTCTCCAGCGTCAACGACGTGTGCAAGGTCGGAGACCGGCTCCAGGTCAAGGTGATCTCGATCGACGATCAGGACCGCGTCAAGCTCAGCCGCCGCGTACTGTTGAAGGAGCGTGCCCAGAAGGATGGCAGCAGCCCGCCGCGGGAGGGCGGCAGCCCGCCGCGGGGCCGCACTTGAGCCGTGGATAGCGTCAACCAAAGGCTGGCCGATCAGTACGCGGAGATTGCCCGGCTTGCCGGCGGGCTCGCCCACGAGATCAAGAACCCGCTCTCCACCATCCGCCTCAACATGGAGCTCCTGGCGGAGGACTTCGCCGCCGAGCCCGAGAGCCCCCGCTCCCGCCGGGCCCTGGCCAAGGTCAAGGTCGTCCAGCGCGAGTGCCAGCGCCTCGAGGACCTCTTGGACGACTTTCTCAAGTACGCCAAGGTCCGCCCGCTGAAGCTCGATCCCAGCAACCTCAACGAGCAAGTCAAGCAGGTGCTCGGCTTCTTCCAGCCCAAGGCCCGGCAGTCGCGGATCGAGCTGATCGAGTTCCTCGCCCAGGACCTGCCCACGGTGCTTCTGGACCGCGAGGCCTTTCACGGGGCGCTTCTGAACCTCGTGATCAACGCCCAGCAGGCCATGCCCGACGGCGGGCAACTGGTCGTCCGCACCAATCACACCGCCGACGGCGTCTCGCTGGACCTCATCGACACCGGCTGCGGCATGGACCGCGACACCCTGGCCCAGGTCTTCGACACCTTCTTCTCCACCAAGCCCGGCGGCACGGGCCTGGGCCTCCCCACGGCCCGCAAGATCATCGAGGCCCACGGCGGCGAAATCAGCGTCCAAAGCGAGGTGGGCCGCGGCACCCAGTTCACGATCAAGCTCCCCACCCCGGCGAGGCTTTCCGCGGAGGCCGCCGGCGGCTAAGAGCCGATCCCAAAACGCCTCGTAGCACAGCCATCTTGGCTGTTCCGTGAC
>CAYGZI010000908.1:0-1705 GCA_964354245.1 uncultured Planctomycetaceae bacterium | reverse complement strand
CCTTGAAGATCGAGCACGCCGCGGCCACGTGGCTGGTCAAGGACTCGGGCGACACGACCGCCGAGATGCCCCCCGCCTCGTCGATCATCGGCTGGGACATCCCCGCCCGCGGCGCAATGCCCCCCTGCAAGCTCTTCTGGTACGACGGCGGCTACTATCCCTCGCGCGACATCCTGGAGCTGCCGGAAGGGCGGAATTGTCCCGACAACGGGACGATCATCGTGGGCGACCAGGGGAAGCTTAGCTTCTACGGCGCCGGGCCGCGCCTGATGCCCGAGTCGCGGATGAAGGACTTCAAGCGTCCGGCCCCGAGCATCCCGCGGTGCGAGAGCGACCACTTCCGCGAGTGGGTCGCAGCCTGCAAGGGCGGGCGCCCCGCCTTCTCGAATTTCGACCATGCCGGCCCGCTCACCGAGATGGTCCTACTGGGCAACCTCGCCCTCCGCGCCGGCCCCGGCAAGCGGGTCGAGTGGGACGGGCCGAACATGACGTGTACGAACCTGCCGGAGCTGAACCGGCTGGTCAAGCGGGAGTATCGGAAGGGGTGGAGTCTGTAATCCGCCGATGATAGCCATGCTGGAAGTCACGAGTGCCGAGTACGTCGAGGGCTACAAGATCCGCGTCCGTTTCAACAGCGGCGGGCAGGGCGTTGTTGATTTGAAGGATGCCCTTTGGGGCCCGATGTTCGAGCCGCTGAGAGATATCGGCGCATTTCGGCGGTTCAAGGTGTCGGAGGTCCTTCATACGCTCTGCTGGGAGAACGATGCCGATTTCGCTCCCGAGTTCCTGCGCGCGAAGATGGTTGGACAATCGCAATCGGCGGGCGCGGCTGCCAACCGCCGGTGATCCGCGGCAATGATTGGCGGCAGGCCAAGGGAAAGGACCGTCTTGTGAATCATGACGACCGGCAACCACGACAGGCAGGAATGCCTGTCCTCCTGGCCGGGCTGGACGTCGCCCGCACGGCCCATGCCGCCGGGAGCGAGACGATCCGCATCGGCTTTGTCGGCTGCGGCAACCGCGGAAGCGGGGCCTGCCTGGACGCCCTGAGCACCAAGGCCCCGGTCAAGCTCGTGGCCGTGGGCGACCTGTTTGCCGAGCGGATCGAAATCAGCCTGAAGAACTTGCGGAACCACGAGGAGGTCCGCGGCCGGATCGACGTGCCGCAGGACCGCAAGTTCACCGGCTTCGACGCCTATCAGAAGGTGATCGACTCGGGCGTTGACCTGGTGCTGTTGACCACGCCGCCGCACTTCCGGCCCATCCACTATGCCGCCGCGGTGAAGGCCGGCAAGCACGTGTTCATGGAGAAGCCATGCTGTGTGGACGCCGCCGGCTACCGCGCGCTGGTGGCCGCCAACGAGGAGGCCAGGCGAAAGAAGCTCTCCGTGGTCGTGGGGCTCCAGCGCCACCACCAGCGCAACTACCTGGAAGGGATTCAGAAGATCCGCGACGGCGCGGTCGGCCGCATCCTCTTCATCCGCACCTACTACAACGCCCTGGGCGGCCGCGCTGGCGTGCTCAAGCCGCCCGGCATGAGCGAGATGGAGTACCAGATCCGCCATTGGAGCCTCTTCTGTTGGCTCTGCGGCGACCACCTCGTGGAGCAGGCCACCCACGAGATCGACGTCGCCAACTGGGTCCTGGACTCCCACCCGGTCCAGGCCAACGGCATGGGCGGGCGGCAGGTCCGCTTCGGGCCGGG
>CAYGZI010000907.1:0-1710 GCA_964354245.1 uncultured Planctomycetaceae bacterium | reverse complement strand
CCGCCACCCATCACCCGCCACCTCGTCCCTGTGAATCGGCCGGTTGACCCACAAGCGGTGGTGGCTTACAGTAGAAGTTTGATCCATCTGCGAAGGAGGATTGGCTTATCCAGGCCCTGCCAAGCTGGCCTCTCTGACAGACGTCCATGCTCGCAAAACGTGTGATCCCCTGCCTCGACGTGGATCGGGGAAGGGTGGTCAAGGGTACCAATTTCGTCAACTTAAGGGATGCAGGCGACCCCGTTCAGGTGGCGTCGCGATACGAGGAAGAGGGGGCCGACGAGCTGGTCTTCCTCGACATCACTGCCAGTCATGAGGGCCGCGATACCCTCCTGGATGTAGTGCGTCGTACTGCGGAGGTCGTTTACATGCCCTTGACTGTGGGGGGCGGGATAAGAACATTGGAGGACATCCGGGCCCTGCTCAGCGCCGGCAGCGACAAGGTCTCGATCAACTCGGCCGCGTGCCGCAACCCGGATTTTGTCCGCCAGGCCGCTCGACGCTTCGGCAGCCAGTGCATCGTCGTGAATATCGACCCCAAGCGGGTGCAACGGGACGGAAGGGAGGTTTGGGAGGTACACATCAACGGCGGACGGATCGGCACGGGGTTGGAGGCCGTCGCCTGGGCCCGCGAGGTCGAGCGGCTCGGGGCCGGCGAAATCGTGCTGACCTCGATGGACGCCGACGGCACGCAAGACGGATACGACCTGGAAATGACCGCGGCGGTTTCCCGCGCCGCCTCGATTCCCGTGGTGGCCAGCGGCGGGGCCGGTTGCCCGGACCACCTGGCCGATGCGATCCTGTTGGGCGGGGCCGACGCGGCCCTGGCCGCCAGCATTTTCCACTATGGGCAATACAGCATCCGCCAGACGAAACAGGTGATGCGGGCACGGGGGATACCCGTCAGGCTTTAGAGGAAACGGGAAGCACGAAATCCGAAATGCGAAATCCGAAACAAATGGGAAACCAGAATGCTCCAATGACGAAAACGCCCGCTTTCGGTCCGAGAGGCAGAAGCACCCCTGTTTGGGATTTGGGATTCCCGTCATTCGGATTTGTTTCGGGTTTCGGGCTTCGCATTTCGGATTTGGGTGCGGCCGCAAAACCGCGTTAGGAGAAAGGGGAGATGGCAACGACATTGGACGTGGAAAACGGACAGAAGGCGCAGCCCGCCGACCGGCCCAACGAGCTGGAGATCGACAAGCTGTTCCGTGCGGTGGTGAAGCTGGAGGGGAGCGACTTGCACATGAAGGTGGGCTTGCCGCCGCACGTACGGATCGCCGGCAGCCTGCGCCCGTTGAACCGGGGGCCGCTCGAAGAAGAGGAATCCACCCGGTTGCTCTTCGAGCTGATCGACTGCGAGCCTCGCCTGAAGCAGCGCCGCCGGGAGATCTTCGACCGCGACGGCGGCGTGGACTTCGCCCACGTGCTGAAAATGGACGGGAAAGTCTGGCGATTCCGCGTCAACATCCTCCAACAGACGAGCCGCATGGGGCTGGTCGCCCGGTGCGTGAGCAGCAAAATCCCCGACTTCGCCGGCCTCCATCTGCCGCCGATTCTCGAGGAACTCTGCAAGTACGACCAGGGGATGATCCTCCTGGCCGGAGTCACCGGGTCGGGCAAGACCACGACGATCGCCTCGATGCTCAACTGGATCAACCGCAACGAGCGGGCCCACATCCTCACGCTGGAGGACCCGATCGAGTATCT
>CAYGZI010000906.1:0-1712 GCA_964354245.1 uncultured Planctomycetaceae bacterium | reverse complement strand
AACTCGGGCGAGATGGGTGGTGTGCTCGGCAACGGCGCCTTGCCCTCGGCGATCAACTCGTTGACCACGGTCGGCACGAAGTACTCCGCCCTGGAATTGCCGACGCTGTCTTGGAGAAAGGCGGGGAACCGGGCCTCCAGCTCATCCAGGAAGCTCGGGGTGAAGCCCCACATGTTCATCGACGCGATGCTGTCGCCGGGGATGTCAATCCAGTTATCGCCGTCCTCGGTGTACCTGACGTCCTCGTCGAACGGCTTGATCCTGGTCCGCTCCACGACGGAGGCCAGGAACCCGTCGCTCCCCACCGTGCAGATGCCGCGAGCCACGTGCCCGTGCTCGGTGAGCGTGTTCCGCAGGATGTACCCCACCATGCTGTAGTCGTACACGCCGCCAGCGTCGCGGGCCGAGCTCAGGCGCCCGGCCAGGATTCCGAACGCCGACCGGCCGTAGTAGTCGTCCGCGTTGATCGCGGCAAAGGGCCCGCTTACAGCGCCCTTGGCGCAGAGCATCGCATGGGCGGTGCCCCACGGCTTGGACCTGTCGGGCGGAACGCTCCAGCCCGCCGGCAGCACGTCCAGTGACTGATAGGCGTACGCCACCTCGGCCCTGGCCTCTATGGCCCGGCCGACCTTCGCCCTGAAGGCGTCCTCAATGGCCGTGTTGATGACGAAGACGATCTTCCCGAAGCCGGCCTGGAGCGCGTCGTAAACGGCGTAATCGACGATGATCTCGCCCGATGGGCCCACCGGGTCCATCTGCTTCAGGCCGCCGTAGCGGCTGCCCATGCCCGCGGCCAGCACCACCAGTTGCGGTCTTGTCATGCCTGTTCCCTGCTCAGTCCGTCTTGCCGGCTGGGTCCGGCAAGCCCATGTCGCGGGCATCGGCCCGCGTCGCCGGAGGCAAGAGAATACCAGAACCTTCCCGGCTTGTAAGCCCTCGACCGGGTTGGTGGGAAGGCCGGGGAAATCTCGTGCGGCGATGGAGGATCATCACCGGCGAACACGCAATGCCCGGCCGGGAGCGGGCGGGGGGAGTCTCATGGCCCGGCGGCGGGTTCGCCCGCCATCGCATCCAGCCGGCAGAATTCCGCGAACGACGCGTTCTCCAGCAGCATGCCGGCCAGCAGCGCATAGCCGGCGCTGAGGGGGTGGCTGGCGTCGGCGTAAAGGTCGGTGGGCAACGCGGGCGCGACGAAGTACGGGACGTGGCTGGTTCGCAGCCAGGACTCCATGCCTTCCCGGATGCGGCGGTACCTGGCGCGGCTGGGATCGGTCAGCATGTGCTCGTTGAGGGGGCCGAGGCAGACGAAGACCTGGCTGCCCCGGCTGGTCAGTATCTCGACGGACCGTTTGAACGCGCCCCACTGCAACGAGGCGCCGAGGTCCACCCACGGGAAATCGGCCTGGTCCAGGCCGGCCTCCCGCCACGGCACGGGCTTGTACCGCGGGCGATCCGGCGGCTGGGGCAACTCCAGCGTAATGGCCGCGATGGGATTCCTGTCCGGGTTCTCCACGGTCCAGGCGGGGATGTCCACGTTGTTGAAGTAGGCCAGGCGAAGGTGCCTCGCCCATGCGTCGTAGGGCAGCGGCCTGGCGAAGACGATCTTCAGCCGGTCCTCGGCGCCAGCCTTATAGCTGGGGATGCGGGGAAGGAACTGCGGCGCCAGCCGAGGGTGGTTGAAGCTGACCGGCTTGGCGGACCGGAGGTCGCGG
>CAYGZI010000905.1:0-1721 GCA_964354245.1 uncultured Planctomycetaceae bacterium | reverse complement strand
AACCGGAATCGACCGAAATCAATATGGGCCTTGAGGTTTTGTCTTGACTACCCTCTTGACTCCGACCTAGGAGTCTCGGGAGAATATGGAAGGTGGGATAGTGTGTTCGGGGTACGCGTTTCGGGCCGCGTGACCCTCTAGCGGTTCGAGGCTGAACAGAGAAGGGAGATACGGCGATGGCCAATTCAGGCGAGCGCCGGCACAGCGGACTGTCGCGGCGAAGATTCATCGAGAAGCTGGGGCTGACGTGTGCGGTCGGCGGCTCGACCACGTTTGGGCTGCCGGCGATTGCGTGGGCCCAGGGCGAGAATGCTGGCCCCATCGACTGCGGCCCGCCCCCTCCGGCCAAACCCCAGCATCAAACCGGCGGGGAGTCATTTGCCCCATTGCCGCTCCCGGTCACGCCGCTGCGCCGCTCCGAGAAGAAGCGCCCCCCCACGCCGCCTGCCCTCATCGGCAAGATGGCCATGGGCGAGCCCAAGTGGGTCACGCGCGAGGGCAAGCGGGTCCTGCACCGCGACTGGATGACCGATCCGGCCGATCTCATCTCGCTGTTGACCTGGACCAACGAGAAGCTGGGGATCAACTACCGGGCCACCGAGGCCGACTTCGAGCACTTCTCCTACGACCCCCGCGAGCTGCCGGCCTTGCTCTTCGCCGGGCACAACAAGTTCGAATTGAACGAGCAGGCCCGCGCCAAGCTGGCCCGCTACGTCATGGACGGCGGGATGATCGTCGGCGACGCCTGCTGCGGATGGAGCGACTTTGCCGAATCGTTCCGCCGCGAGATGGAGGCGATCTTCCCCGGGCGGCCGCTGCGGCGCATGTTGCGCGAGGAGCCGCTCTTCTCGTCCTACTACAAGATGGGCGCCTTGACGTACAAGAAGGGCGACGGATCGACCTTCGTGGACGATCCCGTGATGGAGTCGATCGACTTCGGGTGCCGCAGCGGCGTGATCTTCTCGCCCTACGACATGACCTGCGGCTGGGACGGCCACGAGCATCCCCACGGCACGCGCGTCGTGATCGACCAGGCCCGGCAGCTTGGGGCGAACCTGGTGACGTATCTCCTGGGCACCTTCCAGCTCGGGCGGTTCCTGGCCACGGAGAAGGTCTACTACGAGGCCTCGGCCCCCGCGCGCGACGACTTCGTCTTCGCCCAGATCAAGCACGGCGGCGATTGGAACCCCGATCCCTCGGCCGTCCACAACCTGCTCAAGCACGCCCGCGACAACTCCACGCTGGAAGTGAAGTTCAAGCGCCAGGAGGTGTCGCTCACCGACCCCAAGACCGCCACCTATCCGCTCTTGTACATGACCGGCCACCACGAGTTTGCCTGGAGCGCGGAGGAGGTCGGAATGCTGCAAAAGTACCTGCGGGGCGGCGGGCTCTTGGTGGCCGACGCCTGCTGCGGGCGTATGGCCTTTGAGCTGGCGTTTCGCCGGGAGTTGGGGAAGGTGTTTCCCGGCCAGCAGTTGAAGAAGCTCGAGCCCGACCACCCCTTGCTCCACTGCCACTACGACATCCGCCAGGTGGAATACACGCCGCGCGTGCGCGAGGACTTCGGTCCCCAGAGCGCGCCCGAGCTGGAAGGGGTGACGATCGACGGGCGCCTGGTGGTCGTCTTCAGCCGCTTCGACCTGGGCAACGGCTGGGAGCAATTCCCGCACGCTTACAGTTACGGTCTGAAGGACGAGTCGGCCCTGCAGATCGGCACGAAC
>CAYGZI010000904.1:0-1721 GCA_964354245.1 uncultured Planctomycetaceae bacterium | reverse complement strand
GACGCCTTCTGCGGCTTCAAGGCCTACCGCGTGCCGATGTTGGCCAAGATCGAGATCACCGAGCCGGGCTATGCGATGCCGCTTGAGTTCTGGGTCCAGGCCGCGGACCTGGGCCTGAAGATCGTCGAGCTGCCGGTGCCGTTGGTCTACCTCGACGAGGCCCGGTCGTTCGGCGGCTCGCTCGATAACGCGGACATCCGGCTGGGCGTGTATCGCGAGGTCCTCAACCGCAGCATGGCCCGCAGCAGACTCTTCTCCTACGGGCTATCAGCCGTCAGCTATCAGCCTTCAGCCATCAGGTATGAGGAATCAGAGAGCTGACGGCTGATAGCTGATAGCCGACGGCGCGAGGAGTCCTTCGCGATTATCGCTCGGCGACGCGGGAGGAGAGGAATCACGCAACCCGGTTCAGCGGGGAGAAAACGCGGCATGACATCCGGGTCCAGCCCCCTAGAGCACCGCCGGCTCCGCGCGCCGCAGGAAGACCGCTCCGCCCTGATCGACCCGCCGCTTGACGAAGTCGGCGCGATGGTCGCCGCGAACGTTGCCGCGCGGGCCGAGGCGGACTGTGACGTTGGCGGAATCCCGTGGGCCGAGCTGGCCCGGCAGGCGCGGGTGGAGTTGCTCGCCGAGGCTATCCGGTACACGGCGAGCTACCGAGATGTTAAGGGCGTCGTTCCACCCTCCCCGACCGACAAGGTCTTCTTAGCGGGCCACCAGCCGCAGCTCTTTCACCCTGGGGTGTGGCTGAAGAATTTCGCCCTGGGGACCCTCGCCCGGCAGCACGGCGCGGTCGCCGTGAACCTCGTGATCGACAGCGACACGATGAAGACCCACGCGCTGCGGATTCCCGGCGGATCGGTCGCCCGGCCGCACGTCGCTCTGGTGCCCTTGGATGATCCCGGCCCCGCGATCCCCTTTGAAGAGCGGCGGATTCTGAACCGCGGGACTTTTGCGGACTTTGGCCGGCGGGCGGCCCAGCAGATTGTGGCGCTGGTGGCGGATCCGATCGTGCGCGCGTGGTGGCCGCGGGTGGTCGCCTGGGCGGCGGACACTCCCAACCTCGGCACGTGCCTGGCGCAGGCCCGGCACCAGCTTGAGGGCCGGCTCGGGCTGCACACCTTGGAGGTTCCCCAGAGCCGCATCTGCCGCACGCGCTCCTTCGCGCTTTTCACGGCCTTTCTGCTGGCCGAGCTTCCGAGGCTGGTGGAGGTCTACAACGGGGCGGTCCGCGAGTATCGGCGGCTTCACCGCATCCGCAGCACGGCCCATCCGTTCCCCGACCTGGCCGTGGACGGGGCGTGGCACGAGGCCCCGTACTGGGTCTGGACCCAAGACGACCCGCGGCGCAGACGTCTTTTCGTGCGCCGCGATCCGGACCGGCTGCTCCTTTCCGACCGCGAGCGGATTGAGGTCTCCTTGCCGCTATCGCCCGACGGCGATCCCCATGCGGCCGCCGAGCGGCTCATGGAGTTGGCCCACAGCCGCGTGCGGATCCGCTCCCGGGCATTGGTCACGACGCTCTTCGTCCGGCTCTTTCTGGGCGATCTCTTCCTCCATGGCATTGGCGGGGCGAAATACGATCAGGTGACGGATGCCTTGATCGAGCAATTCTTCGGGCTCCGGCCGCCGGGCTACCTGGTCGTCTCGGCGACGCTCCATCTGCCCGTCGCTCGCCGACGGGTCGGGACCGAAGACCTGCGGGCCGTGGCTTGGCGGCT
>CAYGZI010000903.1:0-1725 GCA_964354245.1 uncultured Planctomycetaceae bacterium | reverse complement strand
ATCCCGGCGCGGCCCGCATCACCCCTTACAAGGAAATGATGGAAAAAAAGCCCGCGGACGTGCTCAAGCACGCCATCGAGGGCATGATCAAGCATAAAAGCCCGCTCGGCCGCCGCATCGCGAGCAAACTCTTCGTCTACGCGGGGAGCGAACATCCCCACGAGGCGCAGAAGCCCGAGCCGCTTGCACTACCATAGGGAGGATCCATTTGGAGGAAACAGCAAGATACTACGCTACCGGCAAAAGGAAAAACGCAATTGCGCGCGTCTGGCTCACCCCGGGCGAAGGCAATATTACCATGAACGACAAGCCGCTGAACAGCTACGTTGGCCGGCTCGCCCTCGAGCGGATTGTCCTGCAGCCGTTCGAGGTGGTGGAGTCAGTCGGCCGCTACGATGTTCGCGCTCTGGTCAAGGGCGGCGGCATCTCCGGCCAAGCGGGAGCGGTGCGCCACGGCATTTCCAAAGCCCTGGTGGCAGCGAATCCCGATTTCCGGACGATTCTCAGACGGCTCGGATACCTGACCCGCGATCCGAGGGTCAAGGAGCGGAAGAAATACGGCCGCAAACGAGCAAGACGCGGATTCCAGTTCTCCAAGAGATAAGATCGCTTACCTCGAAACTCCTGGCCGGGCAACCGATAATGGTGTCTGGAGCATCGCTGCCCGGCCATTTGCATGTCAATGATCTCAGCCGGCCACTACGCCACAATCTTGATGTGCACTCAAGGAGAATGAGAGTTTGACGAAGCTTGTATTGCTCAATTTGTGTATGAGCCTGCTGATCCTGCCTGCTTGGGGTCAGCAATCGCTGACTCTCACCCTGGAAACCCCCCGGCTCTCTTCCCACACATATTCCAATGGGGCGGGCACGGACGCCCGGAAGCCGAGCGTGGAAACCTCGCGAAGCATGTCCTCCGCGAGCCGGACATCCAACGCGACACGACAGGTGATCGGTCGGGTCGGCAAGGTGACAACACGATCCGCGAGCATTAGAGTTTCTCGGAGCAACGGATCACGGGCGCTGGCGAGGATCGGCGAAGGCACTCCATTGGGGATCGTTAAGCAGGTCGGTGAGTGGTACGGCGTGCTGATGATAGACGGCAGCACCGGCTGGATTCCCCGCGCAGTTGTGGCCATGTTGGACTACGACCTGGTGATCGCCGGCCAGCAAGCGCAAACCGCCGGTCAGCGGATCGTGCAGGCGGCGACCAAGTATGTCGGCGTGCCCTACACGTGGGGCGGCTACTCCTGGGGCGGATTGGATTGCTCCGGCTTCGTAAAAGCCGTCTATGCCAACTTCGGCATCAATCTCCCCAGATGCTCGCGCGATCAGGCGCGAGTTGGCCAGTCCATCTCCTACGATCAGCTTCAGCCCGGCGACCGCCTGTACTTCGCCTGCAAGGGCGGCGACATTGATCACACCGGCATCTACGCCGGCAACGGCTACTTCATCCACTCCGCGTCTTCGCGCGGCGGAGTGACGTTCGACACGCTGAATAGGTCGAAATTCGGCCGCGCTTTGGTCGTCGCGCGCAGGTAGCCCGGATTCATCATTGCCGTGGGCAGTCACATTCCAGGGAATGTTCCCAAGAAGAACGCTTTGTGCTATTTCGGCTGTGTGCGCCGGATGGGACAAGTACCAAGTTGTATAAGTCCGTAGTATAGGGCCTTGTGCCCGTACCGCTTTGCAGATTGGCACGCGCAACGTGGTACGCCCACAAGGG
>CAYGZI010000902.1:0-1727 GCA_964354245.1 uncultured Planctomycetaceae bacterium | reverse complement strand
ATGACCTCAAGACTGGCGTCGTGTAGCGTGGACCCGTCAATTCGGCCCACAAGTGGTCGTCGCTCATGTTCGGCACGAGTCCTGGAACCTTCGCCAAGGCGACCAGGTGAATCACGCCGGGGGCCAGCTTCGCCACGGCGGCACTGTAGACCACGGGCTTGCCGTCAAAGGTGGTTTGCGCCCTGACCATCCGTTCGGTCGTGTTGCCCATCTCCAGCACGAACTCGGCCTCGACTTCGGGTTGGTACAGGGTCGCACGCACCGACTTGACGGCCGTGTCGGGGCCGGTGGCGCTGAGCATCAGCAGACCCGGACAGTCCTGATTACGTCGCCGATGCACGTTCGTCTTGCCGCCATACTCGCTCGCCCAAGCAGCCACATGGCAGCGAAGTCGGAATTTGCTCTTGCCAGTCTTCACAACCAGCGCGGGAAGTTCGATTTCGTCCGCCATGGGCTACTCCAACGTGGTAATGTTCCCCGCCGAGTCCAAAACCCTGATAACCAGCCGCGGACGCTCGGAGATTACCGTGCGTGTGGTGACGTTGCCGTCTTCGTCCTCGTTCTCGTCACACGAGGCTACGTACTTGTCCTTGGCGGCCGTGCCACGGATGACGTGTGGCGGCTCATCCGCTGGGCAGATCAACCCGTCGATGTGACCGCTTGCCAACAGCATGGCCCGATGGCCTATGCCCGGGCTCATCGGCGGCCGGAGGCGACAATTCGCCTTGTCTGCTGGCCGTTGTAGGTGGAACCGCAACGGACTCTGTGCCACCAGCCTCGCCAGTTCGGTGTCGGTCGGCTCCAACTTGCGAAACTGCCGGGGCCGCTCGCCTGGTGGCAGCCTGTAGAGTACGCGGGCCTCCATTCGCTTTTCCAGCCAATCCCAGGCGTGGCCGCTGTAGCCGGCGGTGTTCGGTTGCTTCCGCTTGTAGCCCAGGATGATGGTCTCGTTGTACTTCCGGACCTCTTCGGGAAACGGCATTGCCGAAATCTCGTAGAACCGCTCGTCAAAAAACTCGGCTGTCTCGTAACTGCTGGCCACGTCCTCCGGGCAGACCAGTGCCAGGACGCCGTTGTCTGCCAGCAAGTGGACGGCCCGCTGGAGGAATTGGCTTTCCACGCGGCCTTCTTCGCCCGTGGCGTAGTCGTAAGGTGGATTGCACCAGATGAACGAGAACGAGCGGTAGGTGATCGCACAGCGGAGGAAATCGGCTGGGGCCAACGCCTGGCCCTCGGGCAACGACTCCCGCACCATGGCTGCACGATCCTCCGACAACTCGATGCCGTATGGAACCGCCTTGAGCCCCTGTGCCAGTTGTGAGAGCGCCTTGCCCTCTCCGGCACACGGGTCCAGGAGCAGACATTCGCCCCGATCTGGTGGTCGGAGTCGCTCCAGCACAGCGGCGACAGCCTCGGGGGCAGCGGCGTAATAGCCGCCCTTGACCTGGGACATGAGCCTAGCCATCGCTGCGGCCCTCCGTTTCCTGCAATGGCGGCACGTTCAGCCCGGCAGGCACGGGATTGCTATCGAGCCCGCGTCCCATTGGCCGAGGCCCCATTGGTCAGGGCGTCGATCACGACGCCGGCCGCCTGCTTGGTCAGGTCGTAGACCCCGACGGACCGGCCCAGGATTTCGGCGATCTTCTTCTCCAGTTGCACGGTGGAGAACTTCTGCCGCTTGCCGATGCCCAGCAAGTACTGGATCTGCTTGTTGGTGGCCGGCTGCT
>CAYGZI010000901.1:0-1748 GCA_964354245.1 uncultured Planctomycetaceae bacterium | reverse complement strand
CGTCGTAGATCCGCTGCTTGCGGTAGACGAACGCGCGCTTGGCGAACTGCTCGCCCAGCGCCGCGGCGTAGGCCTCGCCGGTCCGCTTGTAGCCCCGCACCGAGGCGTCGGTGAAGAGCAACGGCTTGCTGCTGTCAGGCAGCGAGCTGCACACCGGACCGCGGTTCTGAACGTCGGCGCCGGCGGCGATCGCGTCGGTGTCGGTGGTCAGCGTCAGGTCGCGCCGACCGAGCTCGGCGACCAGCTGGAGGCTGGGCCGGTTGATGACCGTGTTCGGGACCACGTCGGCCGAGGCGGGCATCACCTCGATGGCGCCGCCGAACTTCTCCTGCAGCCCGCCGAACAGGTCGTTGAACGTCGCGTCGGCGTAGGCCAGGACCAGATCGGGGTTGACGATCACGTCCCCGATGACCATTGTTGCGTCTGCCATGGAAAAGACTCCTTAGGTTTTGGGCGTTCCGCCCGGACTGACGACAGGCGTGAGCTCGGAGATCGCGCCGCCGTGGAAGTGCTTCGGCTGGCTGGCCGCGAGCGCGGCGTATTCCGCCGGATGGTCCTTCATGAATCGGGCCATGCGCTCGGGGGTCACCTTGCCGTGGGCGTCGTGAGTGAGCTCGCGTATCGTTTTCGGCATCACTTCGCCCGCGGGGGGAACAGCCCCGCCGCGGGAACCAGGTGAGTCGTTCGGCCCGCCGCCGGCGGCGACGAGCATGGAGGGGAAGCGCTTGCCCAGGTCCTTGAAGGCCGACTCGGCCTTCTCGGGCGCGGTGCCTTCGGGCAGCAGCCGGATCGCGTCCGCCACGTACTCGGGCTTGAGGCCGGCCTTGACCGCGACTCCCTCGAGGTTGAGTCGCGCCAGGCGGGAGTTGGCCTCGGCCAGCTCCTTCGCGTGCGAGGCCTTGATGGCCTCGACCTTCGCCTCATGGTCCTTGCCGACCGACTCGCGAATGCGCTTCTCGGCCTCGGACTCGCCGGAGCGCTTGACCTTCTCCAGCTCGGCCTCAAGCTCGGCCGCGCGCGTGCGGCGCGTCGCATTCTCGGTGTTGAGGCTCGCAATGGCCTTGCGGGCCTCGATCAGCTCGGCAGCGGACTTCTCCAGTGCGGCGGACAGCTCCTCCGGCTTTTGCATTTCAGGCATGGACGTGGCTCCCCTGTACGGCCTTCCCGCACGCGGCGCGGGCCTTCCCTTCCGGGGATCGGGTCGGCATCACGCCGCCCCTTTCAGCCGGAAGCCGCGCCCGGAGTCGGACATGAGTGTCCGACGTTCCGCCGCGGGCATGGACAAAAGCTCTGGCATCGAGTAGGCTGGCAGCGAACTGTCGGCGTCGTGCTCCCGGATGACCGGCGAGTTCTCGCCGAAGGTGCGGGTGATCTCGCCCTCCTGGACACCGACCCACGAGGGCTTCACCGGCTGGAAGCTGTGCCGGCAGTTGGGGTGGAAACCCCGGCCGGCGTGCTTGCCGTCCCAGCGCTCGCCCAGGATCGCCTTCCACTCGGCCTCTGAGAACGTGCGGCCCACGAAGCTGCGGCAGAGCGGGCTGGTCCGGTCGGTGACCGGGCCGACGCAGCGGAAGTGCGTGAGCCGGGCGACCGCGGCCTTCTGCTTCACGGCCTGGCGGTAGACGCGCATGGTCTCGGTGCGGGCGATGCACTCGGCCCGCGCCTCGGGCGTCATGTTGCCGACCGGGTCGACCACGTTTTTGGCCAGGAGCTCGCGGGCGATCTGCTCGGGCTCCCGGCCGCCGGTG
>CAYGZI010000900.1:0-1750 GCA_964354245.1 uncultured Planctomycetaceae bacterium | reverse complement strand
CCGCCGGTTCCAGGTCGTCAAGGTGGAAGAGCCCACCGAAGCCGTGTGTACCGAGATGATGCACGGTCTGGTCGAGACCCTGGAGAAGCACCACAAGATCCGCATTCTCGACGAGGCGGTGGTGGACGGCGTGCGGCTCTCGCACCGCTATATCTCCGGCCGGCAACTGCCCGACAAGGCCGTGAGCCTGCTGGACACGGCCGCGGCCCGGGTGGCGATCAGCCTCACCGCGGTGCCGCCGCCGGTGGAGGACTGCCGCCGGCGGATCGAGCAACTGACGACCAACATCGGCATTCTCCGCCGGGAAAACCTGACAGGGGCCGACAACCAGGCCCAGCTCGATGAGCTCGTCGGGAAGAAGACCGATGCCGAGACGGAATTGAAGGCGTTGGACGCCCGCTGGAAAGAAGAGGCCGAGTTGGTGAGCAAGATCCGCCAGGTCCGGGGGCAGCTTGAAGCGGGAGCGTTGCAGGCGGCGCCGGCGGCACCCACTGGGACAGAGGCCAAGGGGGGGACGGGTGCCCCGGGCGCTGCTCCGCCAGCGCCTCCCGCAACGGCGCAAGCCCCGGCCGGCGCTCCGCAAGCCGCAACCGGTGCGCCGCAAGCCCCGGCCGCGCCCGCTGAGCCGCTCACCCAGGAGCAGAAAGACCGGCTCCGCGCCGAGTTGGCCGAACTCTCCGGCCGGATGAAAACCCTCCAGGGGGAGAAGCCGCTCATGCAGGTGTGCGTCGATTCTCAGACCATCGCCGAAGTGGTCTCCGGATGGACCGGGATTCCCGTCGGGCGCATGGTTACCGACGAGGTCCGCACCGTCCTGTCGCTCAAGCAGCTCATGGAGCAGCGGATCGTCGGCCAGTCGCACGCCTTGGAGGCCATCAGCCAGCGGATCCGGACCTCGCGGGCCAACCTGACCGATCCGCGCCGGCCGATCGGCGTTTTCCTTCTGGTGGGGCCGAGCGGCGTCGGAAAGACGGAAACCGCCATCGTCCTGGCGGAACTCCTCTACGGCGGCGACCAGAACATGACCGTGATCAACATGTCGGAGTTCAAGGAAGAGCACAAAGTCTCGCTGCTCATGGGCTCGCCGCCAGGCTACGTGGGCTACGGCGAAGGGGGCGTGCTGACCGAGGCGGTGCGCCGCCGGCCCTACAGCGTGGTCCTCCTGGACGAAATGGAGAAGGCCCACCCAGGTGTCCAGGACATTTTCTACCAAGTTTTCGACAAGGGGTCGCTCCGCGACGGCGAGGGGCGGGACATCGACTTCAAAAACACCTTGATCCTCATGACCTCCAACGCCGGCACCGACCTGGTCATGAAGCTCTGCTCCGATCCCGAGACGTGCCCGGACTCCACCGCCCTGGCCGAGGCCCTGCACCCCGAGCTGCTCAAGACCTTCAAGCCCGCCTTCCTCGGGCGCGTCACGCTGGTGCCTTATTACCCGCTTGGCGACAGCGTGATGCGCAAGATCGTCGAGCTGCAGCTCGGGCGGATTGGGCGGCGGGTCAAGGAGAACCACCGCGCGGAGTTCTCCTACGATTCGGAGTTGGTGGCCTGGGTCGCCAGCCGCTGCACGGAGGTGGCCAGCGGGGCCAGGAACGTGGACCACATCCTGACGCGGACCTTGCTGCCGGACATGTCGGCCGAGGTTCTGGCCCGGATGGCCGAGGAGAAGCCGATTGCGGCCGTGCGGGTGTCGGTGGGCGCAGAGGGGGGGTTCCGGTACGAGTTCTCGTGAGGAGGGGGCGGGCCT
>CAYGZI010000899.1:0-1751 GCA_964354245.1 uncultured Planctomycetaceae bacterium | reverse complement strand
CATGCGGTTCTGCCAGTCGTTCATGGGCGAGCTCTTCCGCCACATCGGGCCCGACGTCGACGTCCCCGCCGGCGACATCGGCGTGGGCGGCCGCGAGATCGGCTTCCTCTTCGGCCAGTGGAAGAAGCTGACCGGGCGGTTTTGCGGCGTCTTGACCGGCAAGGGGCTCCCCTTCGGCGGGTCGCTCATCCGGCCCGAGGCCACCGGCTACGGCGCGGTCTACTTTGCCGAGGAGATGCTCAATACCCGCGGCGACAGCGTGCGCGGCAAGGTGGCCGTGGTCTCCGGCTCCGGCAACGTGGCTCAGTACACGGTCGAGAAGCTCCTCCAGCTCGGCGCCAAGCCGATCACGCTCTCGGACTCCAACGGCACGATCGTGGACGAGGATGGGATCAATGCGGAGAAGCTCGCTTGGGTCATGGAGCTGAAGGAGGTCCGCCGCGGCCGGATCGCCGAGTATGCCGAGCGGTTCAAGACCGCGAAGTACTATCCTGACAAGCGGCCTTGGGGCGTCCCGTGCCAACTGGCTTTCCCCAGCGCCACGCAAAACGAGGTCGACGAGAGCGACGCCCGGACGCTCGTCCGGAACGGATGCACCTGCGTCTCCGAAGGGGCCAACATGCCGACCACGGCCGAGGGCACGGAGGTCTTCCTCGAGTCCAAGATCCTCTACGGCCCGGCCAAGGCCGCCAATGCCGGCGGCGTGGCCGTCTCCGGCTTGGAAATGAGCCAGAACGCCGGCTGCCTGCGGCGCTCGCGCGAGGAGGTGGACCGCCAACTGCACGGCATCATGAAGTCGATCCACGCCAACTGCGTGCGCTACGGCAACAGTGGCGATTCGGTCAATTACGTCCAGGGCGCCAACGTGGCCGGCTTCATCAAGGTCGCCGAGGCCATGCTGTCCCAGGGGCTGGTGTGAAACCGCCGGCCGCGTAGAATGAAATCCGAATGACGAAATCCAAATGACGAAAGAAGCACGAAGCCCAAATGACGAAACGGCTTCGTCATTCGTCATTCCTTCGTCATTTGGCTTTCGTCATTCGTCCTTGAGGTTCCCCCGTGGCCGACGGACAGTACAGCACCGGGCTCTCAGGGCTGGACCGCCTCTTCCGCGGACTCCTGCCGGGAGACAACCTCGTCTGGCAGGTCGAGTCCATCGAGGATTTCGTCCCGTTTGTGACGCCGTATTGCCAGCGGGCAACGGCCCTCGGCAGGAAGCTGGTCTACTTCCGCTTCGGCGATCATCCGCCCCTGGTGCATGACGACGCCGGCGCCGAGGTCCATCGCCTACAGGTCGGCGACGGCTTCGAGCGGTTCATCACTGAGATTCACCGCGCCATCGGCCGATCGGGGCGCCGTGCCGCGTTCGTCTTCGACTGCCTATCGACGCTCGCGGCCGACTGGAACAGCGACCGCATGCTGGGCAACTTCTTCATGCTCACCTGCCCCTACGTCCTCGACCAGGAGTCGCTGGCCTATTTCGCGCTATTGCGCGGGAGCCACTCGATCCACGCCACGGGGCCGATCGCCGACACCACGCAGATCCTCGTGGACGTCTACCGCCACCGCGGCCGGCTCTACGTCCATCCCCTCAAGGTCCAGCAGCGCCACTCCCCCACAATGTACATGCTGCACGCGTGGGAGGACGGCGCATTCCGGCCCGTGGGCGACAGCTCGACGATCGCCGAGATCATGGCGACCGTCCCCTGGTCGGGCCTGGACGCCGCCGGCCGCGGCCGCGGAGTGTGGGA
>CAYGZI010000898.1:0-1751 GCA_964354245.1 uncultured Planctomycetaceae bacterium | reverse complement strand
GGCATTGGGCCGGCAACGGTCGGATAGAGAACGGTTTGGAGTCCGACCCGGCATCCCACCCGCTCGGGGAGGGCCACCAAGGAGGGGGCACGTTGCACTTCTACGTGCCGCGGTCTCCCGCAGATCCGATACTATCACAAGCGGCGGGGCAAGGAGGAGGGCGTAGCGGCGGGGCAAGTAGGAACGCGTAGCGGCGGGGCTTGCCCCGCGCGAAGGAACCTTCGCAAAAGGACGATCCGAATGTTGGTCACCGAACGCGAGCGGCTCCGCGAGGAGTTGGCCGGCCTGGCCGACAAGCACGGCCACGAGCGGAGCTCGCTTTTGCCCATCTTACAGGAGGTGCAGCGCCGGCACTTCCACGTCTCCGAGTATTGCATGCAGGTGATCGCCGACCTGCTGGACATCCATCCCGTCGAGGTCCACAGCGTGGTCTCGTTCTACAGCTTCCTCGACGAGAAGCCCCAGGGGCAGTTTGTCATCCGCCTGTGCCGCACGATCACCTGCGACATGGCCGGCAAGGAGCACGTCGCCCGGCAGTTGCAGAACGACCTGGGCATCTCCTTCGGCCAGACCACGCCCGACGGCAAGTTCTCGCTCCACTGGGCCAACTGCCTGGGGATGTGCGACCAGGGGCCGGCCGTGCTGGTCAACGACCGTATCTTGACCCGGGTCACGCCGGAAAAGGTCCACGGCATCTTGGAGCAGTGCCGGCAGACCTTCGGCATGCACGCCATGGAGTCTGGAAGGGAGCACCGGCGATGACCGTCGACACACAGACCGGCGAGCTGACCTTCTCGCGCGTCGAGCCGGGGATGAGCCTCGCGGGTGCCCTGCGCAACGCCCCGGCCGACGTGCTGGCCGAGATCGCCCGCTCGGGCTTACGGGGCCGCGGCGGGGCCGGTTTCCCCACCAGCGTCAAATGGGACCTCGCCGCCAAGACCGAGGCCCCGCGCAAATACGTCGTCTGCAATGCCGACGAGGGCGAGCCCGGCACGTTCAAGGACCGCGTCGTCCTGTCCGAGTACGCCGACTTGGTTTTCGAGGGGATGACGATCGGGGCCCGAGTGATCGGGGCCCGGTGCGGAATCGTCTACCTGCGCGCGGAGTACGCGTATCTGCGTCCCCACCTGGAGGCCGCTCTCCAGCGCCGGCGCGACGAGAACCTCCTTGGCCGGGGCATTTGCGGCGTGGAGGGCTTGGATTTCGACATCGAGATCCGCATGGGCACGGGGGCCTACGTGTGCGGGGAGGAGACGGCCCTGATCGAGTCCCTGGAAGGGCACCGCGGCGAGCCCCGCAACCGCCCGCCGTTCCCCATCGACACCGGCTACCTCGGCCAGCCCACCATCGTCAACAACGTGGAGACCTTCGCCTGGGTCGTGTGCATCCTGGCCTGGGGAGCGGAGTGGTTCCGCAGTCACGGCACGGCGAAATCGTCCGGCCACAAGCTGTTCAGCGTTTCCGGGGACTGTGCCCGGCCGGGAGTCTACGAGTTCCCGATGGGCACCACCGTGGCCCAGATCCTCAACGTGGTAGGCGGCGAGCACGCCAAGGCGGTCCAAGTGGGCGGCGCGTCGGGGCAGTGCGTCCCCGCCTCGCAGTTCGGCCGCACCGTCGCCTACGAAGACCTCCCTACCGGCGGCTCCGTCGTCGTCTTCGGCCCGCACCGCGACATGCTCGACGTCGCCGGCAATTTCCTGGAGTTTTTCGCGGACGAGTCGTGCGGGCAGTGTACGCCCTGCCGGGAGGGC
>CAYGZI010000897.1:0-1753 GCA_964354245.1 uncultured Planctomycetaceae bacterium | reverse complement strand
CGATTGGTGCGGACCTCTCCTTTCTGAAGCAGGCCGAGGACCGGGGCACCGTCTTCAAGGACAACGGCGAGGTCAACGAGTACCGCAAAGACATCATCCTGGTGGAGGTGGCCTATTGCTGGAGGCCGACCGAGTATCGGAAGAGGCCCGGACCATTCCCCGAGACGCCCGAAGGACAAAGGGAGTTTCTGGACGAAGTACACCGGATCGTGCTGAGCACGCCCCATGGCCGAGGCATCGGAGTGTTCTAGTGGGAGCCGGCGGTGACGGGCGGCCTTCGCGCCAGAGGCATGTTCGGCGACGACGGCAACGCACTGCCCGCGATCACCGCGTTCGACAGGTTCACGAGGAGATAGAGACACGTAGGTTATGCTGAAGCATAACCTACTTTCCCAGTGCAATTAGGAGACCATTGCCGTGAAGCCAGGTATGGACCGCCGTCGCTTTTTGGCCCGCGCCGCGATCGGTGGGGCGGGACTCGTGATCCTCGGCGACAGCCGCGCCGTCCGGGGCTACGCCGCCAACGAGAAGCTGCGGGTCGCCCTGGTGGGCGTCGGGGGGCGCGGCGAGTGGTTCGTCGATACCATCCCACGCATGGAGAAAGTCGTCGCCCTGTGCGACGTGAGCGACCGAAAGATCGCCGAGGCCTTCAAACACTGGGTCGATTTCGGCACGCGCTACGCCGCCTCGTCCTACGAGCACGAGCGCCGCACCGCCGCGGAATTCCATCGCCTCGCGAAGGACAAGCCCAAGACCTTCCACGACTTCCGCAAGATGCTCGACGAGATGGCAAGCGCCATCGACGCCGTGGTGGTCGCCACGCCCGATCATACCCACGCCGTGGCCGCGGCCGTGGCAATCCGCGCCGGCAAGCCCGTCTTCTGCGAGAAGCCGCTGACCCGCACCGTCCACGAATCGCGGGCCCTGCGGGAGCTGGCCCGCAAGCACCGGGTGGCCACGTCGATGGGCAACCAAGGCACGTATAGCGGGGCGTTCCGCCGGGCCCTGGAGCTGATCCGCGGCGGCGCACTGGGCGAAATCAAGGAGGTCCACGTCTGGAACAGCGGCGGCGGGGCCGACCGCAAGGAAACGCCCAAAGGCTCACAGCCCGTCCCGGAATACCTGAACTGGGATCTCTGGCTCGGGCCGGCAGCCGGGCGGCCGTACCATCCCGAGTGGTTGCAGCGCCATTTGTGGCGCGAGTTCGGCACCTGCCAGTTGGGCAATTGGGCCTCGCACTCGGCGAACCTGGGCTTCATGGCCCTGAAGGTCCACGAGCTTTGGCTGGCGGAGACGCCCAAGGAGCCCCGGCCCGTGGTCCGCATCGAGGCGAAGTCCTCGGGGATTAACAAGCTTTCGTTTCCGCGTTGGGAAATCGTCCAATGGGAGATCCCCGCCCGGGCGGAGTTTCCGCCGATCGCCATCACCTGGTACAACGGCGGCGCTCCGGGGGTCAAGGAGCTGCTGGCTCCCGTCGTGAAAGACGCTCCCCCGAAAGAGAAAAACAACTGGCAGTTCGCCGGCACCCTGATCGTGGGTACGAAGGGAAGCATCCACACGACCGGCCACAACATGTGGTTCCGGCTCCTGCCGGCAGACCGCTTCCAGGGCGTGCAGTGCGAGCGGCCGGAGACGGTCGAGACGTCGCGCGGGCCCGAGCAGGATTGGTTTGCCGCCTGCCGCGGAGGCAAGCGCCCCTGGGCCAACTTCGACTACGCCTCGGCCCTGAACGAGTTTCTCATGCTCGGCAACG
>CAYGZI010000896.1:0-1757 GCA_964354245.1 uncultured Planctomycetaceae bacterium | reverse complement strand
AGGATTCTCCGAAAGCCTGCCCGGCGACACAGGACGACCGCCCGGCCGAAGTACCCCGCGGCCTGCTCCTGGCTGGGCCGGTTGCCCGAGCGATTCACCACGTAAAGCGGCTCGCCGGTGTTGGCCAACGAGAGAACCAACGCTTGATACCCCCACTCTCCCTTGTAGTTGATATCCATCCCTTGTTTGCACTCGCCGGTGGTTTCGACCATCGTGCCATCGGCCTCCAGGATCGCCTCCTCGAAGAATTCTTCGGGCTGCGGGTGCCAGACCTTCAAGCGGGTCTCGTTGAACACCTCCTGCAACCGGTCGATGTCCCCAACGTCGAAGCGGCGGCAAAAGTCGCCCGCCGTGGTGGGATCGGGAATGCGACGGGCGCCCAAGGCGTCCAGGTACGCCTCGTCACTACGCAGAAGTTCCAGATGTTCCAGGCAGGTGCCGCCGGCCAAGAGGTTGTAGGCGATCGAGAGCACGTGATCCGATTCGTGATACGGCAGATGAATCTTCAACAGTTGCAGGTGCCGGTCGATCGCCTGGTCGAGCCCCAGCCTCCGGACCAGAAGATGCACCGCCCCGATCCCTCCGGCGGCGGTCGCCCGCGTGCGCTCGGCGATCTCGTAGTGGATGTTCGCGGCGGTCATCATGGGCCGGCCGCACCCCCGGTTGTCGTTTTTGTCCAGCCGCCGGGCGATCCGCCGCTTGCGGCGCTCGATCTGTTTTCGTATTCTGGCATTCACTCGAAAACCCTCCATGCCTCGGGTCAAGGGATGATTGTGTTACCCCCTTAAACCCCGAAACCGCCGAGAGTTTTCGAGTTTTTTCACGCGCATAGCACAACACGCCTATGGGACTTCGCTGGATTAGGGGTTAGTCACGATGGCCCCCAGGAAATGTAGGTCGGGATTGATCCGCTCTCGGATGGTTTGAGCGGTCACGTGCAAGTGGACGAGAGCGTGGAGTTCGAAGCCGCCGGGCTGGATCACGGCAATCATGCCGCCGGCGGTGGCCAGACAGTTCACAGCCAGGATTCCCAGCGACGGCGGCGTGTCGAGCAGCACCACCGCGTCGCCGGGCAGCGGTGTCTTCTCCAGGCACGTCCGTAAGAAATACTCGCGTGCCGGCTCCGCCAGCAGTTCGGTCTCGGCCCGTGCAAGCTCGATGGTGCTCGGCGTCAGGCTGAGGTTGTCAAACACCGTTTGGACTGGCAGACCCGCTCGGTCGGTCAGGGAGTTGTAGAGCCCGTCCGTGTCGTCCTGGTGGCCAAATGCCCGCGTCAAGCTGGCTTGGGGGTCCATGTCCACAAGATGAACTCGCGTGCCAGTCCGGCTGAGCAGCACGCCGAGTGCCGCCACGGTCGTGGTCTTGGCGGTTCCGCCCTTCTGGTTAGCGATGGCGATGGTCTCGGACGGCTTCAACCCGCATTGTCGGCTTGCCCAGCGGGTTTCTCGGCGAGGACCAATGCGTAGTCGGGCGATAGAGGCGACACTCCGTAGGGATGAGGGATTGTGCCCCTCCGCACAGCCCCCTGTGCGGAGAGTACGGCCGGGAGATACCTACGACCGGCGAAAGCCCCCCAAATTCACTTGGAGAACGGCAGCTCACCCTGATTGGTGGGATCATGTGCCGGGAGGTGCTTCGCCTTGAACAGCAGGTAATCCGCCAGAGTGCCCGCGATTCGCTGCTCCGGTCGGGTGTACCACCGCTGGCGACGGCGTAGCACTCGGGCAATGTCCTCGTAGCTCAGTTCGCCCACCATG
>CAYGZI010000895.1:0-1766 GCA_964354245.1 uncultured Planctomycetaceae bacterium | reverse complement strand
GGAAGATCCCGCTCCAGCCGAACTACGTGGTCGGGCGGGACGGCGACTCCCTCGTGCTGCGGAACTACGAGAACCGGACGTTTCGCTACCCGGACCCGGTCGCCTAACGGGAAACCCGAATGACGAAAACAAAATGACGAAGGAATCCAAAGCCCGAAGCACGAAAAGGCTTAGGGCTTTGGCCTTCGTCGTTCCTTCGTCATTTGACTTTCGACATTCGGCATTCTGATGCGCATTGGCCTGACCTACGATCTCCGTGCCGACTATCTCGCCGCCGGCTACGGCGAGGAGGAGACCGCCGAGTTCGACCGGCCCGACACCGTCGAGGCCATCGAAGACGCCCTGCGGACCCTGGGCCACGAGCCCGACCGGATCGGCCATGCCCGGCGCCTGGTCGAGCGACTGGCCCAAGGCGACCGCTGGGACCTGGTCTTCAACATCGCCGAGGGGCTCTTCGGGATCGGCCGCGAGGCCCAGGTTCCCGCGATCCTCGACCTCTATCAGATTCCGTACACGTTTTCCGACCCGTTGGTCATGGCCCTCTCCTTGCACAAGGGGATGGCCAAGGCGGTGGTCCGCGACGCGGGGATTCCCACCCCAGATTTCGCCGTCATTGAGCGGATCGAAGATTTGGATGGGGCCCGCTGGGAAAAAGGGGACAGGTCCAATTTGTGCGAAGCACCCTTCGGGCCGTTCCGGCAAATTGGACCTGTCCCCTTTTTCTATCCGTTGTTTGCCAAGCCGATGGCCGAGGGGACGGGCAAGGGGATCGGGCCGGCCTCGAAGATCGCCGGCCCCGCGGCCTTGCGACAGGTCTGCGGGGAGCTTCTGGAGCGGTATCGCCAGCCGGTGCTTCTGGAGACCTTCCTGCCGGGGCGGGAGATGACCGTCGGCCTTTGGGGCACGGGTCCCAAGGCCGAGGTGCTGGGCACCCTGGAGATCGTGCTCAACCCGGGGGCCGAGCCGGACGCCTACTCCTATATCAATAAGGAGCGGTGCGAGGAGCTGGTCGAGTACCGGTGGGTTTCGGCCGACTCGGACCCGGAGGTCCGCCGGGCCGAAGAGCTTGCCCTGGCCGTTTGGCGCACGCTCGGCTGCCGCGACGCCGGGCGAGTGGACTTCCGCTCCGACGCCCGCGGGCAGCCCCATTTCCTCGAAGTGAACCCCCTGGCCGGGATCCATCCCTTCCATTCCGACCTCCCCATGCTTTGCACGGCTCTGGGGATCCCTTACGTGAAGCTCATCGAGCGGATCGTGGCGTCGGCCCTGGAGCGGGCCGCGACTCAAAATCCGAAATCCGACTCTCGAAATCCGAAATAAGCTCGAAGCTCCAAAGTCAAAGGCTCCAAACGGGTTATTGCCGCAGCGATTCTGTCATTGGACACTCGAGAATTGGGATTTGTTTCGGATTTCGGAATTCGAGTTTCGGATTTGCCGAGCCTGTTTCCGTGGCGATGCTAATGGTGCGCGTCCTCATCCTCCACAACGCGGTCTCGCCGGACGATTCGCCCTCGGACCGCGACGTGCTGGTCCAGGCCGAGGCCGTCGCGGCCGCGCTGGATCGCCTCGGGCACCCGTGGGAGCAGCTTTCGTGTACGCTCGACCTGGAGGCCCTGCGCCGGCAACTGAGCGGGCAACGGCCTGACGTGATCTTCAACCTGGTGGAATCGCTCGCCGGCCAGGACGCCCTGGCACACCTCGTGCCGGCCCTCTTGGAGGTTCTGCGGATTCCGTACACGGGCTGTCCGGCGCAAGCCCTATTCTTG
>CAYGZI010000894.1:0-1773 GCA_964354245.1 uncultured Planctomycetaceae bacterium | reverse complement strand
CCCCGCCGTGGAGATTGATCCAGTAGAGGGCGATCTGCCCAAGTTGCTCGTCGGCGGTATAGACATTGGAGGCCCCCAGAATCACCTCTTGGGTCCCCAGCTCGTTGGCCGTTTCGATGACGGCGAAGAGCGGATTATTGGTCCGCACGATGAGGGGCTGGACGTGCTTGCCCGCCTTTTCCGCGCGATCGACCACCGCGGTCATCAGGGCGCGGTCGTACTGATCCAGGTCCGCCGGGGCGCTCGACGGATCGCCGCGCCGGGTGACGTGGGCCGTCATTACGGCCACGTCGGTGGTGTCGGGGTCGGTTTCGGCCAGCGCCTTTTCCAGCATGAAGAGGTTCTGCGTGGAGCGGATGGCAACCAGCTTGCGATAGGGCTTGGTCAGCCCGAGCCGGGCCGGGGCCAGCTCGTCGATGGACCGCTGGTTGAACTGCTCCAAGTGCTGGTGCGCCGCCCGGCCCCGCCGCTTCTCGTGATAGTGCTCGGACGCGATGAAGATGGTGAGGAACACCGCCGTGAAGCTCAATCCGCCGATCGTGGCCACTTCCTTGGTCAGCGCGTTGCAGACTGCCGCCGCCGCCAGGATCAGGAACACGATCCCCAGGCCGACGGGCACTTCCACGCCGCGGATTCTTACGTTCAGCGGGACCTTGAACTCCCGCGGGCTGCGGTCCTTGAACCGCAGGACGACCATGGCCAGGGCCTTGAAGACGAAGCTCCAAACCACGCCGAAGGCGTAAGCCTCGCCCAGGGCGTAGACGTTCCCGCGGCTGAGGATGATGGTCGCCAGTTGCAGGCCGACGATGAGCGTCAAGAGCCGGTGCGTGGTTCCGTAGCGGCGGTGGGGCTTGAGGAACCAGTCGGGCAGCACTCCGTCCTCGGCCACGCGGTTCAAGACGCCGTTGGAGCCGATGATCGCGGTGTTCACCGCCCCGGCGAGGATGAGAGAGCCGACGACCACCACGAAGGCGTTCAGCAGGAGCCGGGCCCAGGACGGCCCGATCACGTACATCGCCAGCCCGCCGATCAGGTTGCCCGAGTAGTCCTTCATGCGGATCTCGTCGGGGATCAGGAGCACGGCCAGGAAGCAGATGCTCGCGGTGAAGGCCAGGCTGTAAATGAAAACGATCAGCGCGGCCTTCTTGAAGTTAGGGAGCTTGGGCGACTGGACTTCGCGGTAGACCTGGGCCAGCGTCTCCTCGCCGCTCATCGCCAGGATGGAATGCCCGAAGGCGACGAGCAGCCCGATCACGCCGATCAGGCTCAGCCAATGGCCCGGCTCGCGCAAGCCTTCGGCGAGGCCGGGCCAGAGGTGGGTGAGAAACCCGAGCGGGTCCTCTTGCCGTCCGGTGGCCTCGTTGAGCCTGGGCTCGTAGATCGGCTCTCCCTGGGGGTCGGCGCCGATTTGCTTGGGGACGAGCTGGCCCGTCTCGGGATTGCGGTCCCACATCAGCTTCACGTCGCCGGTCACGCGGTCCTTGGCCGTCACCTCCACGTACTGGACCTTGGGACTCAGGTCCGGGGTGGCGGGCACGTCGTTGGCCGGGCCCCTCACGGCCAGGGTGATCCCGCACCAGATGAGCATCACCGCAGCCATCACCGTGGTGGCAACCATGATCTTCAGGGCCTTGCCGCTCGACTCGCGGAGCCCCAGCAAGTTTTGTCGGTAGAAGTAGAGCGTGATCCCGCAGGCGATCACCACCGATCCCCAGCGGCGGACCAGGTCCGCCGCGTCGGGGTCGAGCCGAAGACTGGGGTCGACGGTCGCCA
>CAYGZI010000893.1:0-1783 GCA_964354245.1 uncultured Planctomycetaceae bacterium | reverse complement strand
GTCAAGAAGGGCATCTTGAAGACGATGTCGAAGATGGGCATCTCCACGCTGCGGAGCTACCACGCGGCCCAACAGTTCGAGGCCGTGGGCCTGAGCCGCGACGTGGTGGACCGCTACTTCACCGGCACCGCCTCGCGCATCGAGGGCGCCGACCTGGACGTGATTGCCCGCGAGACGCTGGCCCGGCACCAGGCGGCATTCGGCCCACGGGAGCCCGGGGCCCTGGACCTCGATTTTGGCGGCGAATACCACTTCCGCCTCGAAGGCGAGTCGCACCTCTGGAATCCCGCCACGATCGCCCGGCTCCAGCACGCCGTGATCCAGAACGACAGGGAAGCCTACGCCCAGTACGCCAGCGCGATCAACGACCAGGGCCGGCAGCTCTGCACGCTCCGCGGGCTGTTCGAGTTCGTGCCGGAGGGCGGAAAAGGGGACAGGTCCAATTTGCCGGAACGGCCCGAAGGGTGCTGCGCACAAATTGGACCTGTCCCCTTTTCCGTCTCGCCCGTGCCGCTGGATGAGGTCGAGCCGGCCAGCGAGATCGTCAAGCGGTTCTACACCGGGGCCATGTCCCACGGCTCGATCAGCAAGGAGGCCCACGAGACGCTGGCCATCGCCATGAACCGGCTGGGCGGGATGTCGAACACCGGCGAGGGCGGGGAGGACCCGGCCCGCTACCGGCCGTCGCCCGACGGCGATTCGGCCAACTGCGGCGTCAAGCAGGTGGCCAGCGCCCGGTTCGGCGTGACGATCGAATACCTGTCCAACGCCCGGGTGCTGCAAATCAAGATGGCCCAGGGGGCCAAACCGGGCGAAGGCGGGCAACTCCCCGCGCACAAGGTCACGGAGGAGATCGCCCGGCTGCGCCACTCCACTCCCGGCGTCTCGCTGATCTCCCCGCCGCCGCACCACGACATCTATTCCATCGAGGACCTCGCCCAACTGATCTACGACCTCAAGTGCGCCAGCCCCGAGGCGATGGTCTCGGTGAAGCTGGTGGCCGAGGTGGGCGTGGGCACGGTGGCGACGGGCGTCGCCAAGGCCAACGCCGACGAAGTGCTCATTAGCGGCCACGACGGCGGCACCGGCGCCAGCCCGCTCTCCTCGATCAAGCACGCCGGCATCCCCTGGGAACTCGGCCTGGCCGAGACCCAGCAGACGCTGGTGCTCAACGGCCTGCGCGACCGCATCCTCGTCCAGGCGGACGGGCAGATGAAGACGGGCCGCGACGTGGCGATCGGGGCGTTGCTCGGGGCGGAGCGATTCGGATTCGGCACCTCGGCCCTCGTGGTGCTTGGCTGCATCCTGATGCGCAAGTGTCATCTCGGGACCTGTCCGGTGGGCATCGCCACGCAGCGCGAGGAGCTCCGCGAGCGGTTTGCCGGCAAGGCGGAGTACGTGGTCCGCTTTCTCACGTTCGTGGCCGAGGAGGTGCGGCAGATCATGGCGCAGCTCGGCTTCCGCCGCTTCGACGAGATGATTGGACGCGTGGACCGGCTTGGCTGCCGTAAGGCGGTCGATCACTGGAAGGCCAAGGGGCTCGACTTCTCGGCCGTCTTCGCCCCGCCCAGAGGATTCCCCAACGTCGCTCTGCGACGCTGCCGCACGCAAACCGATACCCGCAAGGACCACCTCGACTGGCAAATCCTCCCGCAGGTCGAGCAAGCCGTCGAGCGACTTGAGCCGGTCCGCCTGGAAATGCCGGTCCGCAACGTCCATCGCGCCGTGGGGGCGATGCTCAGCAACCGCATCTACAAACGCCGCGGGGCCGCCGGACTCCCCG
>CAYGZI010000892.1:0-1801 GCA_964354245.1 uncultured Planctomycetaceae bacterium | reverse complement strand
CAAGAGCGGGAGCGCTCACCCTCAACTCTCGACTCTCAACTCTCCGCTCCCGCCACCCACCACCCGTCACCCGCCACCCACCACCCGTCACCCGCCACCCATCACCCGTCACCCGCCGTGCTCCTGGTCGATGCCGTCGGGGAGTTGGGCGCATGGTGGGGAACGGCCCAGATCGCCTTTGTCGGCGGCAGTTTCGGCAATCGCGGCGGGCAGAACATGATCGAGCCGGCGGCCTACGGGGCTGCGGTCTCGTTCGGCCCCAACACGTGGAACTTCCGCGACATCGTCACCGCGATGCTCGCCCACGAGGCCGCAGTCGTGGTCCACAGCCCCGCAGAACTCACCGCCTTCGTCCGCCGCTGCCTCGAAGACCCTGGCCACGCCGCCGCCCTCGGCCGCCGCGCCCAAGCCCTCGTCCTCAGCCAGCTCGGCGCCACGCGGCAGACCTTCGACCGACTTGCGCCGCTGGTGGAGGATGGCTCCCAGAAGCACCGCAAAGACCGCGCCGGCGCATGAGCGGCCGGGTTTGCCGTAGGTCAGGCCTTGCGTGACGCGCCGCGCAGTACATCCGGCGGTCAACCGGGTTTTCGTCGGGCAGGCTTGACGTGCGGCTGGCCCTCGCCTTGTCGGGCCTGCCCCCAAAGGACACGGACCATTCCATTGGAGGTTCTCGACAGGGCCCGGCGAAGCTCTTCCGCTCCCGCCTCCGTGACGCCGGTGCCCGACAGGTCGAGCGACTGGAGCTTCGTCAGCCTGCTCAGATGCGCCAGCCCTGCATCGCTGACGCCGGTGCCCGATAGGTTGAGCGATTGGAGCAGCCTTAGCCTCTTCAGATGGACCAGCCCGGCATCGGTGACGCGGCTGTCGCGCACGTCCAGGCGTTGCAGGCCGGGCAAGCTCTTCAGGTGCGCCAGTGCGGCGTCGGTGGCGCGGCCAGCAAGGGACACCTCAGTGACGTACCCGGAGTGGAAGAACCCGTAGTACGGGTCGTACGGCTCGGGTGTCAACCTCGCTCCGAGCTTCTGGAGTGCGGCCACCGCCCTTTCCTCTGGGGACCCCGCCGGCGGAGGGCGGTACGAGAGGAACATCATCCAAGAGTAAAACATCACTATCGCCGCAATACACAGTATGTGTCTTATTTCGGCGTCCCCAATGCCGCACAGGATCAGCCCAACAATCGCCGTTATCAAGAGTATCCCGCGATAGAGCCCGCTGCCCACAATTAGTCCACCCGGCCAAATGAGGATCGCCCCAACCAAAGCGGCCAGACACAGAACCAACCCGATTGCCAGGAGGATGCGTTTGAGCCGCTTCCAGCCCCGGCCGGGCCGCTCCTCGTCATCGGAGTCACGTGGGGAGAGCTTCCAGCGGGCCCTCTCCATCAAGTCTTCCGCGACGTCGGAACAAACATCCTCGGTCGGGCCTTGCCCGGAGCCGGATTCCTCGCCGACCGACGCTTCCCCGGTCTCAGTCCGGAGCCTCTCGCCTATCAGGAGGTGATGACCGCAGGCGACACAGAGGACCGCGCCCGAGGGGAGCGGCTTGCCGCACGACGGGCAGCGAGATTGGATTGCCATGCGGCACCTCCCGGTCGGAAAACGTGCCTGCACCGCGCCTGTAGTTTTCGCGGCAGTCCGCCCACGATTCTAGGCGGCGTCCAGCGCGGAATACAACGCCCGCCACCCGCCACCCGCAACCCGCCACCCGTCACCCGCTGGGTGCCATGGCCACGCTTGCGTGGCCAGGCGCGCAGCAGACTCCCGAAGTCTTGAAGCCCTCGGGAGTCTTGAAAGACCTATGG
>CAYGZI010000891.1:0-1803 GCA_964354245.1 uncultured Planctomycetaceae bacterium | reverse complement strand
AGTGAAAAGTGCGAATTGGGGCTTCTCACTTTGCACTCTTCACTTTGCAGTTCTTGCTTGCACCCTCTCACCCTCACCCTCTCACCCTCTCACCCCTTCACCCCTCACCCAACCACCCGCCACCCGCCACTCACTCACCCCATCTTGCCCAGTTCGCCTCCTCCGGCAATCTCGGCAGAATCGGTACAGTCCGCGGCCTCCCCTGCCGATGGATTAGAACACGATGTGGTGCCGACACTGCCGACAAGAGGTCCCTGGAATCCTGGCCGATCACGCGGGCACATACTGCTGTCCGCGATGCGGAGACGCTTTGCGCGAGCCGTCGCGTCACTCGCGGAGAAAGACGCTGACGGCGGCCCATCCAGCGGTCGCGCTGGCAGCGGTCGGGCCCGCCGACTCCGCATCCCAGGCCGCCGACTCCGCATCCCTGCCCGAAGTGATCCCCCTGCCCCAGGTCTGTTTTCCTCCTTCGCTGGACAACTGGGAGGTGGAGGAGCAACTGCGGCACATCGGGCGGGCTCTCGCCGTGGAAGAGCTGGGGTCGGCCCGGCCCGACATCCTCCGGATCGATGCGGCGCATCCCGGGGGAACGGGGAGAAGGCATCGGGCAACGGGGCGGGCGAGGCGGCCCCTACCGGACGTGCAACGGGCGCCGAGCCAGGGCCTCTTGCCGCTTCTGACCTGGTTCTGCACGCTGCTGGGCACCATGGCCACGACGTGCGGCGGGGTCCTGTTGGGTTGGTCGGCCTGGACCGCGCGCGAGGAGCTGTGGCGGATCGGGGTGCCGATCACGCTGGGGGCCCTGGCCGTCCTGGCCGTCGGCCTGCTCCTCCAGTTCGACCAGTCCTGGCAACATCGCCGCACGGCAACCGGCGGGCGCACGACCAGCGTCGTGAAAGAAGTCTGAGCAGCTCCGCGCATCGGCTGGCCGGGCTTGACCAAGGCACCGCAGTTCACGTCCTGCGGAACCTGACGGGCGCAGGGGGCACCGCTCCGGCGACGGGGCTCGAAGTGCGCGACATTGCGACGGCTATCCTGCGGTCAAGGAAACGGCACGTAAACAGTACAGGGGACTTGCGTTTCCGCAAGTCCCCTGGGGGTTTAATGATCGGCGGTCACCTCCGGCATTTCAACCGTCGGACCCGCCGATGGGCGATAATCGCAAAAGGAAAGCGCCTTCGAAAACGCCGATCATGTTATTATATCGTCCCCTACGGCCGACTTGTCAACCCCGCTCAACTGACTCGGGTCGAGAGTCTGAAGGAGGAGTCGTTAGGACAGACGGAACCGCCCGCAACGTCGCGATTTCCGCTCCGTTCCGGAATCCTGCTTTGAGGACAAGGCTGGACAGGGCCTTACCACCCGAATGTGGCAATAAGCCGTGGCAGGAAGATCATCGCCCCGATGGCCGCCGCGCCGATGGCCGCCAAAAGCACCGCGCCGCTGCCCATGTCCAGGGCGTCGCGCAAGCGGGGGTGATACTGGTCGCTGACGGCGCGGGCCAGCGATTCCACGGCGCTATTGATCGCTTCGGCCGCCAGCACCGCGGCGATGCACCCGCAGAGGATGCACCACTCCAGCCGCTCCAGGTCCAACGCGGCGGCGGCTGCAATCACGAGCGCGGCCGCGATCAGGTGTGCCGCGAAGCTGCTCGATCCACGCACGGCGATCGCGACTCCGCGAAACGCATCGCGGAACTTCGCTTTCCAGGTTCTCGACGCACGGAGGGGCGGCTGGTTCATCGTTTAGTAGGCAGTAGGCAGTAGGCAGTAGACAGAAGAGGTAAGACAGAAGACAGAAGGC
>CAYGZI010000890.1:0-1804 GCA_964354245.1 uncultured Planctomycetaceae bacterium | reverse complement strand
CCGGCGGAGCGTATCCAGCGCGACGGCCTGGATTGCCTCGTCTATCGTTTCCGCGTGCCGTGGCGCGAGACCCATGTCCAAGTGGAGGCCCTGGTCGATGCCGGCACCCAGTTCCTCCAATCGCTGGAGGCCAAGACCGAGCGCGACGGCAAGCCCGAGCCCCTGAGCAGGCTCTCCGTTGTGGCCCGCGGCGAGCCGGTGGGCGAAGACCTGTTCGTCGTCGGCTCCACGCTCACTGAGGACGGCCGCATCGGCAAGGTCACCGACGCGCAGGGGATGGTATCTCTCAAGCCGGTGATGCGCCAGCGATGGACCCCGGTCGACGGCCGGATGCTCGTCATGCCGGGCGACTGGCTCCGCACGGACCCGCGCGGGGCCAATGCGGTTACGGTGCGCCTGGTGCCGCAGACCGACGTGACGCTCGGCCCTGGCTCTCTGGTCGAGATGGCCACGCCCAAGCAGATCCGCGTCTCCTCCGGCGAGCTGAAGATCGCGACCGCCCCCAAGGCCCCGGTCGAATTGATCGGGCCGGGCCAGCAGAAGATCGCGGTCGAAGGCACGGCTATCTACCGCGTCACGGGCGAGAAAAGCGGCGAGAAGCTCGTGCGTCTGGAGCAACCGCCGCTCTGGCTCCGCGGCTACGAGGGCCGGACCGCAAACGAGTCGATCGGCTCGCTAGTGGCCAAGGTCGACGGCCGCGATGTGCCGCTTACCGTGGGCTTCCACAGAGTGACCGTGGACGTCCGCGACCAGATCGCCCGCACCGTCATCGAGGAGTCGTTCGTCAATAATACCGGCAGCCGCCTGGAGGGCGTCTTCCATTTCCCGCTCCCGCAAGACGCCTCGATCTCCGGGTTCGGCATGTGGATCGGCAACACCCTGGTCGAGGCCGACATCGTCGAGAAGCAGCGGGCCCGCGAAATCTATGAGACCATCCTCCGCGAGAAACGCGATCCCGGCCTCTTGGAATGGACCGGCGGCAACATCTTCAAGGCCCGCGTGTTTCCCATCGAAGCCCTTTCGGAGAAGCGGATCCGGATCAGCTACACGCAGGTCCTGCCGCTTCGGGGGAGCAGCTACCGCTACCAGTACGCGCTGCAGAGCGAGCTCTTGAAACAGCACCCGCTGCGCGAGCTTTCGATCGACGTGAAGATCAACTCCGAGGTGCCGCTGAAGAGTGTCACTTGCCCGACGCACACGGTCCGGAGCGACATGACGGCCCAGTCCGCCCACGTCGAATTCACGGCGCAGCAGTATACGCCCACGCGGGACTTTGAGGTGGTGGTGGAGATCGACCGGCGCCAGGCCGACGTGGTGATGATCCCGCACCGCCGCGGCGAGGACGGCTACTTCATGGTCCAATTGACCCCGCCGGCCGCCAACGGCAACTGGCAGCGCGAGCTCGTGGCCGACGGCGAGCCGCTGGAGCTGCTGCTCTTGGCCGATACCTCGGCCTCGATGGACCGCGACTCGCGGGCCAAGCAGGCGGAAGTGATCGCCGCGATCCTCTCGTCGCTCGCGGCCAAGGACCGCTTCAACCTGGCGGTCTGCGACGTGGATTGCCGCTGGGCCTTTGAGAAGGCCATGCCCGCTGAGGAGAAGTACATCGCCGCGGCCCGGCAGCTTCTGGCCGAGCGGGTGTCGCTAGGCTGGACCGACCTGGACAAGGCGTTTGCCGCGGTCCTGACTCGCTGCGGGCCAAAGACCCACGTCGTCTACCTCGGCGATGGGATCGTCACCACCGGCGATCAAGATCCCGTGGCCTTCACCAAGCGGCTGCGGCGGCTGTACGAGGAGCGGGTGG
>CAYGZI010000889.1:0-1804 GCA_964354245.1 uncultured Planctomycetaceae bacterium | reverse complement strand
GGAGTCCGGACGGAAAGCGCCTGGCCTCGGCCGGGTGGGACGGGACGGTCCGCGTCTGGGATCCTGCAAGCGGCAAGGGCCTCGTGACCTTCCAGGGGCACCCTCGCAGTAGATGGCTTGCCGGCTTGGCGTGGAGCCCCGATGGAAGACGGATCGCCTCGGCTGGCTGGGACCAGACAATCGAGGTGTGGGATTCCGGGACCGGCAAGGAAGTGGCCTCATTGCGCGGACATACATCCTCCGTGTACGGCGGATTGGACTGGAGCCCGGACGGCAAGCGTCTGGCATCAGCAAGCGCAGATGGAACCATGAAGCTGTGGAATACCGAGACCTGGGAAGAGGTCTTATCCATGGAAACCGACGGGGGCTCACAGGTCCGCTGGAGCCCCGATGGCAAGCAGTTGGCAGTGGCTGGGCGCAGCAACGTCAAGATCTGGGATGCCGGGCCAGGATTCGAGTTCTCGCAAAGCCCTGCGTATCGCCCGGAGCGGGCGGGGTTTCTGGCGCGGCGTGGGAGGTTCGACGAGGCGCGGGGACTGCTGGAGAAGTGGATTGCCGAATATCCAAGCGACCCGACTTATCGCACGAGGCTTGTAGCTATCCATTTCAACGAGGGCCGTTCCCAAGTGAGCCGCGGAGACGCGCATCGCGCGGTGGCGGCCTTTTCCGACGTCCTACGCCTTGACCAGAGCGTGGGCGCCTATTTCTTCCGTGCCCGGGCTTACAGCGAGATGGGCGAGTCCGACAAGGCCATGGCCGATTACAGCGAGGCCATCCGGCTCGATCCGAAGTATGCCGCAGCCTACATCAACCGCGGTTACCTATACGCCGGCAAGCACGACTTCGACAGGGCGTTGGCCGATTTCAGCGCCGTCATCCAGCTCGATCCGAAGTATGCCGTGGCCTACAGCAACCGCGGCGCCGCGTACGCCGACAAGGGAGACTTCGAGAGTGCCTTGGCGGACTACGGCGAGGCCATCCGGCTCGATCCGAACGATGCTGTAGCCTATCGAAACCGCTACGAAGCCTATCTCGCCAAGGGCGCCATCGATGAGGGCTTGCGCGACCTTTCCAGGGCCCTTGAGCTGAACAGCGACAGTCCGCGGACGTGGCGATTGTTGGCCGCGGGCCGATTGGCGGCCGGCAGACTCGACGAGTACCGCAGCACCTGCGCAGCGATGGTGGGGCAATTCGCCAAGACCGACAACCCGGAAGATGCCTCGGCGACCGCTTGGGCATGTGGCTTGGCACCGGACGCAGTAGGCGATTGGCCGAAGGTCATCGCCCTGGCCGAGATGGCGCAGAAACGGGACCCAAAGTCGTCTGAGTACCAGCGCGCCTTGGGCGCGGTTCTCTTCCGTGCCGGGCGGTTTGAGGAGGCAATCAAGCACCTGACCGAGGCCGACCGCCTGGTGCCCGAGCCCACGGAGCGCGGGCCGATCTCGCCGGCCGAGACATGGTTCTTCCTGGCCATGGCCCACCACCGCGCCGGCCATGCCGAAGAGGCCAAAAAGTGGCTCGACAATGCCACCGCGTGGACCGACAAGGCCCTGCGCGAGCACGAGGACCGCACCGGCCCCCGCCTCGACTTCTACCGCCGCACGATGCTCAAGCGCTTCCGCGCCGAGGCGGAGGACCTATTGGGGATCACAGCCAAACCACCGGCAGAAAAGGAGAAGCCGGAACAAGAGCCGAAAGCGGAGAGCGGAAAGCTGAAAGCTGATGGCTGATAGCTCTTACCTGAACCCTGAACCCTGAACCCTGACTCACGCCGGGGCGTAGCGCGTCAGCCCGGCAACCCGGT
>CAYGZI010000888.1:0-1822 GCA_964354245.1 uncultured Planctomycetaceae bacterium | reverse complement strand
ATCCGGCGCCTTGCCCGCCGCGTCTGCCTCCAGAAAGGCAGCGATGACGCCGTCAAGCGGTCCGCTGCGGGACGAGCCTTTGTCTTGCCCATCTGCCATGACCTGCCTCCCATCGTTTCACACAGACTCCCAAAGTCTTGAAGACTCCGGGAGTCTTCGGACATCGTCCCCCTGCTTCAAAGAGAGCCCGACCGCCAACGGATTGTGCGCGCCAAGATGCACAGACGAGGGCCGGTCGTCCAAGCGGCGAACCGCCGGCAGATTGCGCCCCCGACAAATGCCAAAGCGAATCTTAAGCCAGTTTATAACCTTCCGAGCCGGGAAATGCCAGCGATTAGCACCCATTGGAGGGGGATCTCTAAGAGCGTCCGTCCTACTGGTCCTATTTGCCCGTGTGCCATCCACGGCTTCCCGGATGGGAAGGAGGCCAAGGCAGACTCTGCAACGCCTTCGCGTGCGGCAGGGATCCGCCCGGTGGCTACAGCCTGCCGAGAGCGGTAGGGATTCCCTTCATTTCTCTGATGAGAGCGGCCGGCTGGAGAGAGAGTGCCGCTAGGGTCCCCACGACGTGGGCCAGCGCGATCGGCACGCCGATGTCTCCCAGCGACTCCGTGCCGAAGAGCATCTGACCGGTGGCCCCCTCCCAGACGATCTTCGCGACGAAGATCGCCGCCACCGGGGCCAACCAGACCCAGCGACCGGGCTCCCGCCGCGCAGCTCGAATCTCCACGCACACCGCCAGGGCAAACTGGCCGCTGTCCACGCCCGAAAGCCCCCGGTACGTCTCCACCTCCGGCAGCAACGCCAGCACCGTCACGCCGATTGCCAGGGCCGACCCGAGCAGGAACCAGGGGTATTGCCGCCGCATCGAGCGCTCGTACAGGAGGCCGACGATGAGGAAAGGCCCCACGTCCAGCAGAAAGTGCTCGACGCTCCAGTGGACGAGGTTGCCGGTGAGGAGTCGCCAAAGCTCTCCTTGGAGGATGGCCTGGCGGTCGAATTCCAGCCACCCCAGCAGGGCGCGGCCGGCCCCGGGTGCGTGCGGCAGAAGCCCCACGTTCACCAGGAGCATTGCCGCACACAGCCCGAGGGTCCAGGGGCAAGCGACGCCCCCGTGGAGTAGACTGCCGATGCGGGGCAGACGGCCGACGTGGAGCAGACCTCCAATCTGCTCCACGCGCGGGCTGGACTCTTGCCGGGACATGGCCTTTTCTCCTCGCAGACTCCGCTGCTTAACGGGAGCGGGTTTCGTCATCCGGCTTGCGCGGCCGCGCTCGGGAGCTGAGCATCCGGCCGCCCGCCAGGGCGCCCAAGGCCGCCAGGAAGAGCCACTCCACCGAGCCGCCTCCGCCAGAGCTCCGTCCAGAACCGCTGGCCGGGGCAGGCGGCGGGCCAGGGTCCGCTTGGGGCGCAGAGGGCGGTGGCGGCGAAGGGGGGCTTTGGACCGCAGCCGGCGGCGCCATTGCGACGTCGGGCGCCCGGTTCACACCGCCTGCGCCCGGCAGCCCCACGGGGCCCGCCGGTGGCTGCCCCGCGGCCCGGGCCGTCCTGGGACGCGCGCGGTCCACTCCGATGGCCGCATCGGGGATCCCTTCCGGCATCATCGGCTGGATGAACTCCGTACGGAGGTTCCCCTTGGCCAGCTCGGCCGCATCACTCTCGACCGCCACGAACGACGTGTATCGCGTGACCAACTGGTGCGCCAGTCCGAGGCGGATGATCTCGTCCTTGCCCTGTTGCGTCTCGCGCCCGAGGTTGCGGTTCCAGATCTGGCGGATCCGCCGCCCTGCCCACAGCGGCCCGAGACTATCGTGCGCCGCCA
>CAYGZI010000887.1:0-1825 GCA_964354245.1 uncultured Planctomycetaceae bacterium | reverse complement strand
CTGCTAATCTGTTGGCGACGAATTCTACGGTTTTGTTAGAGTTCCTAAGAATACAATCCGTTTCATAGTTCTCTCCTTTTCATCACGGCACTACCTTCTGCATACAACGATTGATTTTCCTGACGGGCAAAACAGGTTCGCACGATTGGCAACCACCTCATCCCTGTTGTCTCCGGCACCACCTCCCTTCGATGCGACCGCGGGGCTCACCCTCGCCCGTAGGCACACCTCCATCCCAAGACGAATCAGGCATGCTGAACAGACCCGTCCTGGGTCCAATCACTTCGGATTAAGCATAACGGTGTGCCGGGCTCTTGTCAATCCATAGAAGTACGTAATTTTACCGTAGTTCGGGCAGATATTGCACCTTGGGAAAAGCCGGCTTTGCGGGCAGCCCGGCGTGTGAAGTCATTTGCCGCCCGGCTGTGGGTGGGATTTCGAGGGGCGGGATACCTGGGCCTGGGCCAGGATCTTGTGGGCCTGTTCCGATAGGGAATCACGTTCCAGGGCTAAGGCAATCAATCCCGCGAATGTCGAGAGCAGTTGTCTCTGGGCCGGAGCGAGTAACTGATCTATATGCTCCGCTCGAATGCCAAGGACGCCAATCGCACCACTGGGACTTGCCAGCGGCATATAGAAAGCCATTGCGTTGGGCAGCGTATCGGTTCCCGAGCCCGCCACGTGATTATGCTCGAAGACCCACTGGGCCACGGCCAGCTCATTGGGACTGCTCGCAAAGCTCGTATCTCCGCCGATCATCGGCTTGAGCTTGCCGGACTCGTCGGGCATGAGAACGGCCACTTCCGGCCCAACAATGTCCCTCAAGCGGCGTTGGGCGACCGCCAGAAGCTGTTGTCTGCCGGTGGTTCCGGCCAGATCGCGGCTGAGATGATACAGTGACTCCGTCCTTTGTTCCCGCTGCCGGGAGAACCGGGACTGTTGCAGCAGCCGGGAAGTCAAATCGCTGATGACCAACGCAACGACCAGCATCACCGCGAATGTGACGAAATACTGGGTGTCGCCTACGGCGAATGTCCAGTACGGCCGAACGAGGAAGAAATCGAAGGCCAGGACCGCCGCCACGGAGGCCCCTATTGCAGGACTTCGTCCGAACCGGGCCGCCACAAAGACAACGGCGAGCATATACACCATGACCAGATTCGCTTCGCGCAATCCGAGACGCGATAGCGCCAGGTTGAAAGCCGTTACGGCGGCTATCGCGAGCAGTGCATAAAGCAGACCCGCCCAGTCGCGATGCTTGCGAACAGCCGGGACCGGCGTCTCAAAAGGCTCCTCAACGCCGCGGATGACGTAGATATCGACATCGCCGCTGCGACGGATCAGCTCGTTGATGATGGACCTGCGGACGAACCACCAGGGTTCGTTGGTCTTGCCCACGACGATCTTCGTCACGTGTCTCGACTGCGCACAGGCCAGAATCTCATCGACAACTCGTTCGCCGCTGAGGGTCACGGTCTCGGCGCCAAGCTGCTCGGCAAGTTTGAGGTTTCGCATGAATTGCTGGCGGGACTTCTCGCTCATGTCGGCCGTCCGAGGCGTCTCCACGCTCGCCGCCATCCATTGGGCCCGCAGCGAGACCGCCAGCCTTTTTGCCGAGCGGATCACCGTCGCCGACGTCGGACTGGGTCCGACGCATACGAGCAAACACTCGGCAGTGGGCCACGCCTTTACAGCCTTGGGCTCCAGCGCAGTTTTCTGCTGGGCCTGACGGTTGATGTGGTCCGCCATACGGCGCAGCGCCAGCTCGCGCAGCGCGATCAGATTGGGCTTTCTGAAGAAGCTCTGCCTGGCACGGTCGGCCTGG
>CAYGZI010000886.1:0-1831 GCA_964354245.1 uncultured Planctomycetaceae bacterium | reverse complement strand
GTTGCTGGCCCGTTGCCCGGAAGTCGAGGCCGTAAAGCGCATGGCCCGGCAGTTGGGCGTCGAGAGCACCCGCTTCCCGAAGAAGGACGAGGAGTGCATCCTCTGCGGTCTTTGCGCGCGGATATGCCAGGAGCGGATGGGCGTGGGGGCGATCGACTTCGTGGGCCGGGGCACGAAAAAGAAGATCTCCACACCCTACGATAGGCTCTCTCCGATCTGCATGGCGTGCGGGGCGTGCGCGTCTGTCTGTCCGACGGACTGTGTCGATCTGGCCAAAGTCACCGTGCACCCGCTCCGGCCCATCCCCTCGGAGTTCGACGAGGGATTGGCGACCCGGGCGGCCGTCTACATTCCGTTCGCGCAAGCGGTCCCGCACAAGCCGGTCATCGACAAGGAGAACTGCGTGCGCCTGCAAACGGGCGAGTGCGGGGCCTGCGAGGCGTTCTGCGACGCCAAAGCGATCGACTACGAACAAAAAGACAAAGTCGAGGAGGTCGAGGTCGGGACGATCATCCTGGCCACCGGCTTCGACCTGTTCGACGCGCGGCAGATTGCCCGCTACGGCTACGGGCGGCTGAAGAACGTGGTCAACTCGCTGGACTTCGAGCGGATCAGCCACGCCAGCGGCCCGACGGGCGGGCAGATCCTCACGGCCGAGGGGAAGCCGCCGGAGGCGGTGGCGATCGTCCACTGCGTCGGCAGCCGGGACGAGAACTACCACGAGTATTGCTCGCGGGTCTGCTGCATGTACTCGCTGAAGTTCGCCCATCTGGTCAAGGAGAAGACCGGGGCGGAGGTCTACAACCTGTACATCGACATGCGGGCCCCGGGCAAGGGCTACGAGGAGTTCTACAAGCGGCTGTTGCGCGAGGGGGTCCACTTCGTGCGCGGCAAGTGCGCCGAGGTGACCGACGTAGCCGAGTCTGCCGAGGAGCAAGGCAAGTTGGTCGTGGTTTGCGAGGACACGCTCTTGGGCGTGACGCGGCGGATCCCGGTAGACATGGTGATCCTCTCTTCGGCCCTGAAGCCCCGCAAGGACGCCGACGAGGTGGCGCGGAAGTTCTCGCTCAGCTGCGCCCAGGGCAGTTTCTTCCTGGAGCGGCACCCGAAGCTGGCGCCGGTGGAGGCGGCTTCGGACGGGCTGTTCCTGGCCGGGGCCTGCCAGGGGCCCAAGGACATCCCCGACACGGTGGCCCAGGGAGCGGCGGCCGCCGCGTGTGCCCTTTCGATGATGGACCGCGGCGCCGTGCCGCTGGAGCCGATCACCTCGGAGATCGATCCGGAGCGGTGCAGCGGCTGCAAGATGTGCATCGCGAGCTGCCCCTACGACGCCATCGAGTTCGACATGGAGAAGGGGGCTTCGGTGGTCCGCGAGGAACTCTGCAAGGGGGTGCGGCACCTGCGTGGCGACCTGCCCGTCCGGCGTGGCCGCGCAGAAGGGCTTCCAGGATTTGCAGGTGTACGCGGAGATGGAGGGGATTCTGGCGGGGTGAGAGCGAAAGTGCAGAGTGAAAAGTGAAAAATGAAAAATGAAAAGTGAAAACTGACAGACCGAGTGCTGAAAGCTGATAGCTGAAAGCTGACAGCCTCTCGCCGTAGCCGACCAACGTTGACTTTACGGAGCGCGACACTCATGGCCGATGGACAATTCGAGCCGAAGATCGTGGGGTTCCTCTGCCGCTGGTGCTCCTACACCGGCGCGGACCTGGCCGGCACCAGCCGCATTCACTACCCTCCCAACGTGGTTTCCATCCGGGTGATGTGTTCGGGCCGGGTGGACCCGACCTTCGTGGTCAAGGCCCTGGCCGACGGCGCCGACGGCGTGCTGATT
>CAYGZI010000885.1:0-1839 GCA_964354245.1 uncultured Planctomycetaceae bacterium | reverse complement strand
CGATTCATCCCAATTGACCAACAGCAGTTTCGGGAGGCCCCGTGAACGGCCACACTTTTCACTACTGCATCCCAACCGGGACAGATATTCTCGCTCGCGGCCCCGCATCGCGGCCCGCTCCTTGTGCGTACGATCCTTCCAGCCGGCCAGGTGCAGGGCGCCGTGGACCACGTACAGTAGCAGCTCCCGGGCCGCAGTCCAGCCGTACTGCCGGGCCGCCCTGCGAGCCGTCTGACCGCTGACCACGAGCTCGCCTTCGAGCCCGGCTGGCGAGCGTTCCAGCGGGAAGCTCAACACGTCGGTCGGCTCGTCGCGGCCCAAGTAGCGGCGGTGCAATTGGCGGATCGCCGCGTCGTCGACCACGGCCACGCTGACTTCCGCCTCATCGATGCCCTCCTGCCGAAGCACCATCCGCACCGCGTGGCAAAGCCGGCGCCGGTTGACGCGGACCGCAGTCTGGTGATTGGCGACGCGGACTCGGATCACGCGGGCTTGGGCTCGGGGTACTTGACGCGGCCGTGATAGATGGCGGTCAGGGACTTGACCATGATCTTCTCGATGGTGCGGAGCTCGCGAAGCGACAGCCCGCTCTCGTCGAACTGGCCGTCGTCGAGCTTGTTCTCGGCCACTTCGCGGACGAGATTCTCGATGCGGGCGGGCGTCGGGTCCACGAGGGTGCGGCTGGCGCTTTCCGCGGAATCGGCCAGCATCAGGACGCCGGACTCCCGCGTCTGCGGCTTCGGCCCGGGGTAGCGGTAGGAGCTTTCGTCCACTTCGGCCCCGTTGAGCTCGAGCAGGCGCTGCTCGTTGGCCCGGTCGTAGAAGTACGCCACGAGCGTGCTGCCGTGGTGCTGGTGGATCAGGGCGATGATCGGGCTGGGCAGGCCGTGCTGCCGGGCGAGGTCGGCGCCGTCCTTGACGTGGGCGATGATCACCAGGCTGCTCATCGCGGGCAAGAGCGACTCGTGGAGATTCGCGTCCGGGGGCTGGTTCTCGATGAAATACTCGGGATTGAGCATCTTGCCGATGTCGTGGTAATAGGCGCCGACGCGGACCAACAGCCCGCGGGCCCCGATGGCCTCCGCCGCCGCCTCGGCAATCGACCCGACGGTGATCGAGTGGTTGTAGGTGCTGGGGGCCCGCTGGACCAATTGCTGAAGGAGGGGATGGGAGACGTCGCCGAGTTCCAGGAGGCTCATGTCCGTAAGCACGCCGAAGACCTTCTCGATGAAAGGCAAGAGCCCGGTGATCACGAACCCCGCGGCCACCGTCCACAGGCCGTTGCACGCCGCCCCGACCAGGAGGGCCTGACCGACCGGCTGACTCTCCAGCACGGCCAGGCCAAGGGTCAGCACCACGGCGACGGCCCCCGCGGAGAGTCCGACGTAGATCAGCTTGCTCCGGCTGCGGATCCGGTCCAACTGCAAAATGGTGGCCAGCGCCACGCCGCCCAGCAAGAGCAGCGTGCTCAGTCCGTGGCCGAGGGCCAGACTCAGCACGATCGCCACCACGCCCGAGAGAAGCAGAGCCAGTTCCCGGCCGGAGGCAATCGCCACGATCTGGCCGAACAAGAGGAACGGGATGAGTTCCGCGCGGAGGGCGTCGGCCGCGGAGTACTTCGACAGGACGACCGCCAGTACGATCATCCCCAGGATCAGCCCCAATTGCCGGAGGTTGACCAACAGCCGACGCTGGCGATGGAAGAGGTAGGCCGCGCACAGCCCGAACAGCGCGACGATCAACGCCACTACGGCCGCAGCCCGACCGATCTTCTCGGCCAGCAGGCGTCTGGCGACAAAGGCGTCGTGTTCGCGGCGCAAGGCCAGGACCTGGTCGGAG
>CAYGZI010000884.1:0-1842 GCA_964354245.1 uncultured Planctomycetaceae bacterium | reverse complement strand
TGCTCAGTCGGGCATCGCCGGTGCCTCAGCTTTGACCAGGGCGATTTCCGCGGGGCCCTTCCGATCTCGGCCGTTCATCCGATGGTCTTTCAACAGAGAAGAGGACAGACAGTGACACAGAGGGGTCGCCTTTCCCCCTTTTACCCGACCAGCGGGCCTTGGGCAAGCGAAAATGCTGGTTGCGCTGGGCGAAAGAAAGCGGGGTAGCACGACCGATGCCGTGCTACCCCGGCTTCCAGAGTGAGGGGGCCAATCGGAGCCGACCCGGCGGCGCGGGTCTCTGAGGGTCCGATTACCAGGGTCCGCGCACGTAGTAGACGCCGAACTGATCGGTGTCGCTGGGCCAAGCGGGAGTCGGCCGGAATGCGGCGGGGTTGTAGGCGCCGGGACCCGGGTAGTTTCGCCCGAACTGGTGGTAGATCGGCGTGACGCGATAGCCCCCCACGCCCCAGCCATAATGGCTTTGCGACTCCGCCGTGGGCGGCACAACGAGCGCGACGGGCATGCCCCAGGCCGATTCGTAGTAGTCGCCGTGCCACGAGGCCGTCTGGGCGGGGCGGCGGCGGGCAATCCCTCCGATCAAGCCCCGGTCCCCGGCGGAGGCAGAGTCCGCCAGTCCGATCAAGATCGAAGCAAGCACGGTCAAGGTCAAGAGGGCTACGCGTTTCATCGGTTGGGTTCCCAAGCAGTAGGCAGTAGGCAGTAGGCAGAGGGCAGAGGGCAGAGGGCAGAGGGCAGTAGGCAGGTTGGCAACGTGCCCCACGGGAAGCGGGAACTACGTTCTAGCGCCAGGAGACTCTGGTCCGGGTCAAGCCGGCCCCCGGGTTGTAGGTGTAGTAGACGCGACGGTGCTGGTACAAGAACTCGTGCGGCGCCAGAGCCTGGTAGGTCACGTACGTGTGGCCGACCAGCGGGGGCGTAGGTCGGGGGCAGACGTAGAGCTGGGCCGCAACGCCTCCGGACGGCCCCGGCAAGACGTAGTAATTGGAGACCGGCTCGCCAGCCCCTTGCATGGGCTCAGCGGCCGTCGCCGACTGCGAAGCGTCCATCGCGAGACTCCAGGCGCCCACTAGCGCGACCGCCAGGACCATCGTGCGCAATCCCTTCGGGACCATGAACCGGCTCCTTCGTCCAACGTCGTGTCTCGAGGAAGATGGCTACTCAGAAGAATCGTCGGCTGGTGACGGCGGTACGGGTGAGAGTTTGTAGAACGGATAGGGCGAGGAAGCCTGAGGTGCCGGGAAGGCCGCCAAATCTGCCTGTTGGGACGGCGGAATAACCGCTATAATCTGCCCAGTCGGCATTTCCCAACACCCTCAGACGAAGACGATCGGAGTAGGCGAGGCAACGCGACTATGACACAAGGCTTGGACGAGAAGGAGATCGCCGGGAAACCGCAACGGAATGCCACCTCAGGGGAGATCGAAGAACCATCTAACGGCCGGGGAAGCGGCCCTTCCATTCCTGCCCCTCGACGCCGGGCCACGGCCCAGTCCATGGCCGCCGCCCAGCGCGACATCTCCGTCAGCGAGTTCTTCGCCAAGAACCGCCACCTGCTCGGGTTCGACAACCCGCGCAAGGCCCTCCTGACCACCGTCAAGGAGGCCGTGGACAACGCCCTGGACGCCTGCGAGGAGGCCGGAATCCTCCCCGAAGTGTGGGTCCGCATCCTCCCCACAGGCGAAAACCGCTACCAGGTCGACGTGCAGGACAACGGGCCCGGCATCCTCAGGAAGCAGATCCCGCTGATCTTCGGCAAGCTCCTTTACGGCTCCAAGTTCCACCGCCTGCGCATGAGCCGCGGCCAGCAGGGCATCGGCATCAGCGCGGCCGGCATGTACG
>CAYGZI010000883.1:0-1853 GCA_964354245.1 uncultured Planctomycetaceae bacterium | reverse complement strand
TTTCTGCTGCACACCATCGGGGTCCAGCAAACCACGGCGCGGTGTGACCCCTGGCTGGTGCGATACATCTTTCCCAATTCCAAGCTCCCGTCGGCACGGGAGATCTGCGCGGCCGTCGAAGGCCGGTTTATCGTGGAGGACTGGCAGAATCTCGGCGCCCACTACGACAAGACGCTGATGCACTGGTTCCGCAATTTCCAGGAGAGCTGGAGCTCCTTGCGCGACGGCTACGACGAGCGGTTCTTCCGGATGTGGAGGTATTATCTGCTCTCCTGTGCCGGCGCATTCCGGGCCAGGGTGAATCAGCTTTGGCAGGTCGTTCTTTCGCCAAGAGGTGTGGCAGGCGGGTATCGGATCGCAAGGGACTGACAGGGGCGGGAAACGTCGGCTTAAATGTCGCAGGAGGGGAGTCAATGCGCCTCCATCTGGTAAATCCCGCCAACCCGCTCGTCGCCCTGAGCAAGGTCAAGGAGAACCGCTGGAACCATTACCGCGTCTGGAAGCCGCTCAGCTTGATGGTTCTGGCCGGTCTGACCCCACCGGAGTGGGAGATCGTGATCGTGGATGAGAATCTGGGCGTGCCGGACTACGCGGGCATGCCTCGACCGGACTTGGTGGGCGTCACTGCGTTTACATCGCAGGCCAACCGCGCCTACCAGTTGGCGGCCGAGTTTCGCGCCCGGGGGGTGCCCGTGGTGATGGGAGGCATCCACGCGACCATGTGTCCGGATGAGGCTGTGCCGCGCGTCGATTCGGTGGTCACCGGGGAAGCGGAGGGCGTCTGGGCGGAGCTGCTGGCCGACTTCCGACGCGGCGGCCTAAAACGGCTTTACGCCGGCCGGCACGTGGACCTGGCGGATGTTCCGCCGGCCCGGCACGACCTGCTGCCGTCCGGCTATGCCTTCGGCGCGATCCAGACCACGCGCGGCTGCCCGTTGAATTGCAGCTTCTGCAGCGTGACGAGCTTCAACGGAAGAGACTACCGGCGCCGGCCTATTGACGGGGTCGTCGAGGAGTTCAAGTCGATCCGGGAGAAACGCGTTCTGGTCGTTGACGACAACCTGATCGGCACGCGCCCCGAACACATCGCCCGTGCCAAGGCCCTGTTTCGAGCCATGATCCACGCAAAACTGCGTAAGAAGTGGATCGCCCAAGCGACGATCAACGTGGCCGACGATGAGGAACTCCTGGCTCTGGCGGCAAGGGCCGGCTGTTGTGGCGTGTTTATCGGCTTTGAGTCGCCGACGGCGGCAGGGATTGCCGAGGTCGGCAAGAAGTTCAATCTTGCCAACGGCAGGGATTTCAGGGCCTCCGTCCGCCGTATCCAGCGGCACGGAATCCTGGTGGTAGGCTCCTTCATTATGGGGCTGGACACGGATCGGCAGGGCATCGGCAGGCAGATCGCCGAGGCGGCGTTTCTCTATGGCCTGGATATGCTCAGCACCCAGTTCCTGACGCCACTGCCTGGCACGCGCCTGTGGGACAAAATGGCATCGACGGGCCGCATCTTTGCCGACGCGTTCCCCACGGATTGGCAGTACTACACGACGACGTTTCCCGTGGCCCGCTACAAAAACCTCTCCTGCAGCGACATCCTCGCGGAGATGGACGTCTGCGACCGGTCTTTCTACTGCCTGCCGCGCATCCTGCGGCGGGTGTGGGGCAACGTCTGGCGACGGCGTGGGCCGCTGATCGCGCTTTTCGCCAATCTCTCCTATAGAAATAATCTTCGCTTGGCCCGCAGGGCGTGCCGGGAATTCGGCCTGTCCCACCGCCAGACGCCTGCGCCACAAGACAGGGTTGCCCGCACCCAAGACCCTCGGTCTCCATAGCCGACCGCCCGGCCACTAACC
>CAYGZI010000882.1:0-1855 GCA_964354245.1 uncultured Planctomycetaceae bacterium | reverse complement strand
GTCCTGAACCCTGAACCCTGAACCCTGAACCATTCTGCAGCAGGAGCTTCAACACCCGGGTGCGGTCGCCGCGGATCTCGTCGTGGATGGCCCGATCGTCGGGCAGGGATTCCCACGAGGGAAACTTCTCGACCGGGATCCGCGTGAAGAGGGCCAGGTCGTCGGCCAGGTCGTCGATCTGGTCGATGCCGGGGCAGACGATAACCAGCGGCCCGGGGGCGTGCTCCGCCAAGGCTGCCGCGGCCAGCGCGCAGGATGAGCCCCAGACTCCGTCCAGAGCCGCCGCCTGTCCCATGCGCAGACTGGCGACCACCTGGGCGAAGCCCTCGTGACGCTGCAAACGCCCGGCCAGCTCCAAGAGCTGTCCGGACGCCGTTGTAGCGGTCTGCGTCTCGGACATATCTTTGAGGAATTGTATCGGTCCCGGGCCGAGGGCGGAAGAACGATTGTCCGGGAGCAACGATCTTGTAGCGTCACGACGGGGTTTCAATAATGGCGGATGCGTCGTCAGGCTTTCGTGCTTTCGTCCTTTCGCGCTTTCGTGATTCCTTCCGTATGTCGCGCGACCGAAGACCGAGTCCCCGGCGAAAGCGGCGTCAACCCTCGGGCTTCCACGCGGAAGCCCCGAATAGGGCAGCCTTCGCGTTCTGCGGCTGGAACTGGTTTCGGTCGGGGGCTGCCAGCTTTGGGTCGATCCCGTAGATCCCGCCGGTTTCCGCAGCGGGCAACTGCGGCCGGCTCGCCTCGGGCCGGTCCTCGCAAAACCACCAGTTGTCGGCAAACGTGAACGTCTCCGGCTGCGTGTTCGGCCCGACGTTCACAAACGTGTTGAGCTGGCTGCGGCGAAACACGATGAGGTTGTGCTCGAACCGCCCGTTGCGGCACGGGGGGAATCCCGGCGCGGTCGTCTCCTGGAGGATTCTCAGGACCCATCTGGTGGGCCGGTAGATCGTGTTGTAGCGGAACGCGGCCCCGTCCACCCCGGTGAAGGCCACGGGCGCGTCGCCGCCGACGAAGGTACACCCCTCGACGCGGATGTCCTTGGCTTCGTAACGGGCCCCCTTCGGCCGGAAGTAGTTCATTCCGGTCGATCCGCCGAGCTGGACCGCCCTCCCGCCGGCGCCGAGAAAGAGGCAGCGGCGGATGGTGATCTGGCTGGAGCCGCCCTTTGTCTGCGGCCCGGAGTGCTGCGAGAAGCCCTCGCGGCCCCGGAACGTGCAATCTTCGATCAGGCCCCGGTGGCAGCCGACCATGTCGATGGCCTGCCCGCCCCAGCCTTCAACCGTACACCGCCGCACGACGAAATCGTCCACGCCGGACATCTTGATGCCGTCGAAATTGCCCGTCGGGCCGGTCTCGGCGACGTGGAGGTCCTCCAACGTGATATGATGGGCGGGGGTGTCGAAGGTGCCGCCGTCGTCGATGTTGATCCCGTTTTGCCGCTGCCCTCGCACGCTCAGGTTCCGCAACGTGACATACTCGCAGTCGCTCAACTGCCAAGCCACGCTGCCGCCCTCGAAGACCGGCGGGATCTTGGGGTCCGCGCCCTCGATGACGATCGGCTCCGCCGCGGTGCCGCGGAGGTTGCGGACAAGGACGCCCGGCTGGTAGCGCCCCGCGGCAATCGCGATCCGCGTTCCCGGCCGGGCCTCGCCGATCGCCGCGCGCAGCGAGGCGTCGTCGCTCACCTCGCGAACTCGCTGCGCCGCGAGGCCCGCGGGGATAAACGTCAGCACGCCAATGACGGCAAACCATCCAGTACGCATGAGCTTCTCCTCGCTCAATTCGACCTAGTGGGCCGACGCACCTGATTTGACAGGAGGACAGACATTCTTGTCTGTCCGATTGGACAGGC
>CAYGZI010000881.1:0-1880 GCA_964354245.1 uncultured Planctomycetaceae bacterium | reverse complement strand
CGTTCCGGCAAATTGGACCTGTCCCCTTTTCCCTGCAGCGCCGGGTGGTCCGCGGCGGCTCCTGGTACGACCGGCCCAAGCGCTGCACCTCGGCGTTCCGCCTGGGCTATGCCCCCTACCAGAACGTCTTCAACGTGGGTTTCCGCGTGGTGGTGCAAGAGAGCACGGCCCGGATCGTCCGAGAATGACGGCAGTACATGCCGGGGCGGCGGCGAACTCGGGGGGAGTTTCGACCCCCGGGGGGCCGGCCCGCTGGTGCAGCGTCCGCCGGCGGTGTAGAATTGCCGAACCGGTTGGGCCTCCGGCGCGTTGGATTGGCCCGCGTCTCCCCATTTCCGTTTCCAGGAGGAAATCTCATGAGGAAGGTGCTTGCGTGCGTATTGTCGTTGGTGGTGGGCTTGGCCCTCCTCCAACTGACCGGCTGCAAGAAATCCGAGCCCGCGGCCAAGTCCGGCCAGCCGGGCGCCAAGGCGAAGCCCGAGCAGCCCGGTGCCGCCAAGCCCGAGCAGCCGGGTGCGGCGGCAAGCTCCGACCCGGTGGCGGCCGCATCGAAGAAGCTGGTCGGCGTGTGGAAGGGCAAGCCACCGATGCCGCCCGGGGCCGAGAAGGGCGAGAAGAATGGGCCGCCGATGGAGATGACCATCACCATGGAATTCAAGGACGGCGGGGCTGCGGTCATGGACATGATGATGTTCAAGATCAACGGGACCTGGAAAGTCCTCAAGGCGGACGGTGAGAAGCTCACCGTCAACATGGAGATGGAGCCACCGGACCTCGGCGGGCTGATGAAGGGCAAAGAGAAGGACGCCAAGCCGCCGAAGGAGACCGAGGAGTTCACGATCGTCTTCCAGACCAACGACAAGATCTCCATGGGGCCGACGAAGAAACCGGCGGAGGCCATTGTCATGGACCGCCAGAAGTAGCCGCCGACCGGCATTCTTCGTTTCTGAGAAAAGCCGGCTAGTGTCCCGTCAATCGAAGATCGACGGGACACTAGCCACCGTCGGCAGCGTGCCGGCGCGATCCCCGGCCGCGACCGGGAGACTCCCGCAAGACTTCCGGAGTCCACCGGACTTCGGAAGTCTTCTTGCGTCCCCACCCCCGCACGCATTCCTCCAGGCACCACGAAAGGAGCGGCACCCCATGACACACAAGCGACAGATCACCCGTCGGCAGGCATTGAAGCTCGCGGCCGTTGCGGCCGCCGCGCCGGCGATGGTCCCCGGGCGGCTCTTCGGCGCCGAGGCCCCGTCCAAGAAGATCGTGCTGGGCTCGATCGGCGTCGGCTGGCAGGGCGGGTCGAACCTCGGCGAATTCCTCAACCTGACCGATTGCCGCGTGGCAGCCATCGCCGACGTAGACCAGCGCCACCTCGACGGGGCCGTGAGCGAGGTCAACAAGCGATACGACAACAAGGACTGCAAAGGGTACAGGGACTTCCGCGAGCTGATCGGACGGAGCGACATCGACGCGGTCTGCATCTCCACGCCCGACCACTGGCACTCGATCCCCGCCATGGAGGCGGCCAATGCGAAGAAGGACATCTTCTGCGAAAAGCCGCTCTCGCACACCTTGGCCGAGGGCGTGGCCATGGTCGATGCGGTGCAGAAGAACCAGCGGATCTGGCAAACCGGCTCCTGGCAGCGGAGCGTCTCCGACTTCCGCCGGGCCGTCGGGCTCGTGCTCAACGGCTACGTCGGCAAGGTCAATCGGGTCGAGGTGGGGCTCCCCTCGGGCCACGCCGACTTCGAGGGCACCGGCAACAACCGGCCCAACTCCGATCCGCCCAAGGAGGTGGACTACGGCTTCTGGGTCGGCCCCGCCCAGATGATGCCCTTCAACCCCTGCCGCTTCCACAAGAACTGGCGGTGGAGCTACAA
>CAYGZI010000880.1:0-1887 GCA_964354245.1 uncultured Planctomycetaceae bacterium | reverse complement strand
CGGATCTTGTCGCGGTCGGAAGTGATCGGCGGCAGATGCTCTTCCAGATCGACGGTGACGCGGACGGCGGGCTTGTCCTTGACGAGCCCTTCGGCCATATCGCCGACCTCCCGCACGACCGGTCCGACGTCGAACGTCGTGATTTGCAGCTCGACCTTCCCGGACTCGGCTTTCGCGATGTCCAGAACTCCGTTGATAAGCTGCAGGAGGTGCTCGCCGCTGGTCTTGATCTTTTCGAGGCGGTCCTTCTGGTGTTCGTTCAATGGATGGCGGTCGGCGCGTTCCAGGAGCCCCTCGGAGAAACCGATTACCGCGTTCAGCGGGGTGCGGAGCTCGTGGCTCATGTTGGCCAGGAATTCGCTCTTTGCCCGGTTGGCTGCTTCGGCCCCCATGGCCATCTCGTTGGCGCGCGCCGTGGCATCTTCCTGGTGACGGTTCATCTCAAGCAGCGCCTTTTCCGCCCGTTTGCGCGCGGTGATGTCGCGGATGTTGCACTGGATCACCTTGTGGTCGTCTACCAGATAGACGTTGCTGACGAACTCCACGTCGATCTGCCGCCCATTGGCGGTTTCCAACGACATGTCGTCGTAGCGGATGTACCCCTTCTGCTGCAATTCTGTGAAGTTGGCCTGGTTGGCGATGGTGTCCTTGAAGAACCCGAGTTGCCAGATCTTCCTTCCGACGAACACCTCGTGCGGGAAACCCAGCATGTCGATCAGGAACGGATTTGCATCCACGATCAGCCCCGTTTCGGCATCGAGGATTAGAATACCATCCTGGGCCGTCTCAAAGAGCCGGCGATAGCGGAGCTCCGAAGCGATGAGCGCCCTGGTCGCCTCATCCCGGTCGCCTGTTTCCCCTGATTGGACGCCGGCGCCCGGCAGCGACGTCCGCTGATAGCTCTTGCCTTCCTCGCCCGCCACCTCGCTGACCCGATCGAGCCCGCTGGTCGAGCCTGTCAGAGACTCCATCACGTCGTTGAATGCCTCCGCGACTTCGCCGGCCGCGCCGGTCTGGCCCGGCGGCAAGCGGGCGTCGAAATCGCCGCGGCGGACCGCCTTCATTGCAGCAAGGATTGGTCTGACGTCGATCTGCGCGATGTCGTGCCCGGCCTGGTGTGGCATGGCTGTTCCCTTCGAACAATCGCTGGTCCGAGAAGGGGGCCGTTGTGCCCGCGTACTCCATATCAATAGATTGCGATTTTCCACGATGCAAATCGCGGCGGCGAGATCTGCGCAGACCGTGCAGGCATGGCACACTGGCGCGCTCTTTCTGTGCCAGATTGGCACAAGCCGAGGAGACCAGAGTGCGGTTCGGAAGGGAAGACGGGCCACCCGTAACCGCCCGCGCGTCAAGGCCCCGGTTTCGGGAAATCCCCAATGCCGGATCAGAGAGAGGCTAGCCGGCGGTCCAGAGGGTGGCAACCGGCGGCGAGCTTCTGTTTGAGGATCTCGCTAGCCAGTTGCCTGACTGGTTTATGCCGTTTTCCGGCGCTGTCGCGCACCGCAGTCCCTCAGTCAAATACCCCCGCCCCGAAGTCGCCCTTCGGGCGCTCGGCGGGCTGCGGGTGCTGGCTGGGGGGCCGGTGCGGACCGCGCGGCTGCGGGCCCGATTGCTGTGCGTGAGGCGCCGGTTGCACGTGAGACGCCGGTTGGACGTGAGGCGCCGCTGGAACGTGGGGAGGCTCGACCCCGGACGGCCGGTCCACCCGGGCCTCGGCCACCGCCTCCTCTTCGAAGTCGTCGTAGGTGGGGACGTACCCGGGAAGCTTCGCGCGGGCCCTCTCGTCTTCGTAGGCCCTGATCACCCGCTCCTGGATCATCTCGCGGCAGGCCGAGTTGATCGGGTGGGCGATGTCGGCATAGAGCTTGGCGCGGCCTTCGTCGT
>CAYGZI010000879.1:0-1905 GCA_964354245.1 uncultured Planctomycetaceae bacterium | reverse complement strand
TGACGCAAATATACAACCCGACCGGCGATGCCATTCCGGTGACCGTCATTGAGGCGGGGCCGTGCCACGTCCTTCTGCTGAGAAGCAAGGAGCGGGATGGCTATGAGGCAGTTCAACTGGGCTATCTGGATAAGCCGCGTCGTCTTGCCTCCCGGGCCCAACGCGGTCACGTCGCCAAACTCGACAGCAAACGCCAGAAGCGCCGCTCCTCTGCCGGCATTGCTGTCGTCCCTAAGGCCAATTGCGAGCCGAAACGCTTCGTTCGCGAGTTTCGTACTTCGATAGAGGGATACGAGATTGGCCAGAAGTTCGATGCCAGCGTCTTCGAGGGGGTCCGGGCGGTGGATGTGGTCGGGATCAGCAAGGGCCGAGGCACCGCCGGGGTGATGAAACGCCATAACTATAGCGGGCAGCGGGCCTCTCACGGCGTGAAGAAGGTCCATCGCCACGCAGGCTCGATCGGCTGCAACTCCTTCCCCCATCGGGTCTTCAAGGGAAGGCGAATGGCCGGCCATCTTGGGGCCGACCGCTGTACGGCCCGCAATCTCAAGGTCGTGCAGATCGACAAGGAGAACAACCTCCTGCTGGTCAACGGAGCGGTCCCCGGGCCCAACGGCGGGTATCTCATTATCCGCCAGACCAACCGGCTTCCTCAGCCCAAGCCCACCAGCGATGAGTCCGGAGCATGAACATGGTGAGCCTGCCCATCTACAACCGGACCGGCCAGGAAGTCGGCACCTACGAAATCGATCCCGCCGAGCTGGCTCCCCGCATCAGCAAACAACTCCTGCACGACGTTGTGGTGATGTATCAAGCCAGCGCCCGCCAGGGAACCTCCCAGACCAAGGGGCGCGGACAAGTGGCCGGAACCACCAAGAAGATGTACCGTCAGAAGGGGACGGGCAACGCCCGGGCCGGCTCGCGCCGCAGCCCGATCCGCCGCGGCGGCGGCCACACGTTTGCCAAGGTCCCCCGGGATTTCGGCTATCGGCTCCCCAAGCGTGCAATTCAGCTTGCCACGCGCATGGCGCTGGCGGCCAGGATCGGCGACAACGAGGTGAAGCTGATCGACGAGCTGGCGTTCTCCGCCCCCAAGACCAAGGAAATGGCCGCGATCCTCAAGGCCCTGAAGCTGGGCGGCATGAAGCTCCTGGTGGCGGTGCCGGGTCACGACGTCAACGTCCACAAGAGCATCCGCAACCTGGCCGGCGTCTCGGTCCTGCCCGTTTCCGACCTGAACGCCTTGGAGGTGCTGCGTCCGCGGGCGGTGTTGATGACCAAGGCCGCACTGGACGCGCTGCGCCAGAAGACCGTCGCAAAGAAGGAAGGCGCCTCGTAGGCGACTCCACGCGCCGCGTTGCAGGCAGAAGGTGGAGACAAGACCGGATGGCCCAAAGCATGACAGAATCACGACACGTCCTCGAGCCGTACCAGATCGTGCTCCGCCCGCTGGTGACCGAGAAGGGGCTGCACAAGTCGGAGCGGTGCAACGCCTATGCGTTCGAGGTGAATCCGCTGGCCACCAAGCAAGACGTTCGCCTCGCGGTGGAGCACTTGTTCGACGTGAAGGTGGTGCGGGTGAACATCCAGAACCGCCTGGGCAAGCCGCGCCGGACGCGGTTCCGGCAGGGCCAAACCAAGAAGTGGAAGAAGGCCATCGTCACGTTGGACCCGGAAGACAGGATCAATTTCTTCTAAGAAAGCTGATAGCTGAAAGCTCATTCCCATGGGAATCCGCCGCTACAATCCGACCACCCCGGGCCGCCGGCAGGCGAGCGTCAGCGATTTCGCCGAGCTGACGCCCGGCGCCAAGCCGGACAAGCGGCTGGTGCGGCCGAAACACAAGAAGGGCGGCCGAAACAACCAAGGGATAATCACCGCCCGGCATCGCGGCGGCGGGCATAA
>CAYGZI010000878.1:0-1908 GCA_964354245.1 uncultured Planctomycetaceae bacterium | reverse complement strand
TGCCTGCTGAACCTGGGCCTGCTCTATGAGGACCGGGATCAGTACGACCGGGCCGTGCAGTGCTACCAGCGGGTCGTCGACGTCTTCCCCAATCATCCCCAGGCCAGGCTCTATCTGCGCGACGCCCAGGCGTCCAGCGACATGTACTACGACGAGGACGCGCAGAAGAAGCGGGACCGCATGAGCCAGATCCTCAGCATCCCCGTCACCGATTTTGAGCTCTCCGTCCGCAGCCGCAACTGCCTGCAGAAGATGGGCGTCCTGACCCTGGGGGACCTGTGCTCCTGCACCGAGCAGGAGCTGCTCTCCAGCAAGAACTTCGGCGAGACCAGCTTGGTCGAAATCAAGGAGATGCTGGCCAGCAAGGGGCTCCGCCTCGGCATGATGGCCGCCCAGAGGCACGTGACCGAAGTCTTCGAGGCCCAGGCCCTCAGCCCCGACGAGCAGGCCCTGCTCGGCCGCCCGGTCGCCGACCTCGCGCTTTCGGTCCGCGCCCGCAAGTGCATGATCCGCCTCGGAATCACTACCGTCGGCGAGCTCGCGCGCCACACCGGCGACGAGTTGCTGGAGTGCAAGAACTTCGGGGTCACCAGCCTCAACGAGGTCCGCGAGAAACTGGCCGTCCACGGCCTGAAGCTACGTGGCGATTGAGCCCTTCCAGTTCCAGTTGCAGTCGGTGGACCCGGGCTGCGCTGCCCGGCGCAGCACCTTCATCACCCCCCACGGCCCGGTCGAGCTGCCCGCCTTCATGCCCGTCGGCACCCTCGGCACAGTCAAGGGCCTCGAAATCGGCCAACTTCGCGCCACCGGCGCCCAGATCGTCCTGGCCAACGCCTATCACCTCGCCCTTCGCCCGGGCGAAGAGGTCGTTTGCGACCTGGGCGGGCTGCACCGGTTTATGGGATGGGACGGGCCCATCCTGACCGACAGCGGCGGCTTCCAACTCTATAGCCTGGCCAAGATGACGCACGTCGCCGAGGAGAAGGCCCATTTTCGCTCGCACATCGACGGCCGGCCCCTGGAGCTCTCGCCGGAGCGGGCCATTGCGATTCAAGAGGCCCTGGGCAGCGACGTGGCCATGGTGCTGGATCACGTGGTGCCGCTCCCGAACGAGCCGGAAGTCGTCCGCGACGCGGCCGAGCGGACCATCCGCTGGGCCGACCGATGCCGCCGGGCCGCCACGCGCAAGGACCAGGCCCTGTTTGCCATTCTCCAAGGCGGGCTCGACCGGGACCTGAGACTGATGTCCGCCCGCGAGCTGGCCGCCATGGACTTTGCGGGATACGCCGTGGGCGGCCTCAGCGTCGGCGAATCTCCGGACGAGATGTACCGCACGCTGGACGCGGCCGTGCCCGCGCTGCCGGCCGACCGTCCCCGCTACTTGATGGGCGTGGGCCGGCCGGAGGACATCCTGGAAGCGATCCGCCGCGGAATCGACCTGTTCGACTGCGTGCTCCCCACTCGCAACGGCCGCAACGCCATGGCCTTCACCGACCGCGGCCCCTTGAAGCTCCGCAACCTCCAGCACCAGCGCGACCCCCGGCCGCTCGAGCCGGGCTGTCCGTGTCCAGCGTGCTTGCGCAGCCGGGGCTACATCCGCCACCTCTTCGCGGCCGACCAGATGCTCGGCCCGATCCTCCTCTCGATCCACAACGTGACCTACTATCAGCGCCTCATGGCCGACGCCCGGGCCGCGATCTCCGCCGGACGATTCGAGGAGTTCCGGCGGACGAAGCTCGAAGGGTGGCGGGTGGCGCGTGACGGGTGACGAGTGGCGCGTGGCGCGTGACGGGTGACCGGCTGACAAGGTGACTGGGTGACGGCCGAGTGGCGATAGCCCCCGTCACCCCCTCACCCCCTCACCCCTTCTCCCCCTGTTCTAAGAACGTCAATAGGAGTTGCTAAGGG
>CAYGZI010000877.1:0-1909 GCA_964354245.1 uncultured Planctomycetaceae bacterium | reverse complement strand
CCGATGTCCTAGGCCACTAGACGATGGGGGCCTATTGCGCATCCTACCCCGAAGAGTCTTTCTTTTTATCGCCCCGGACGCCTGCTGTCAATCGGGCTGGAGATCCGGCTCGCCGTAGAGATCGAGGAACTCCTGCCACTCCTGCGGGCTCATAGGCGCCGACTTCGACCGGCTTTTCTTCAACATCTCCTGGAGCATCAACCGCATATCCGGGTCTTGGACCATAATCTCTACGACCCTGGGGTGGCGCTGGAGGACATCCGCCGACTCCTGCGCCTTGCCCAGCCGGGCCAGGACCCAGGCCTTCCCGATCACCCCATAGGCCCACAGCTCGGGTTGCAGCTTGTCGTCCAACTCCGTGGTGAGCGCGTCGAACGCCGCGAGGGCCTTCTCCAACTCCAACTCGCGAAGGTAGATGCGGGCCAGCTTCTGGTTGGCGCGGGCGACCAAGAATCGGTCGGCCAGGGGATGATCGATGACGCTCTGCCATGCCTCCGCGGTCCCGACCTGGCTGGCAAAGAGCCATTGGCCAAGAGCGGTTTTGTACTTAGGGATCGGGGGCGGCGAGTTCGCCACGCCAGCCAGAAGAGGAGGTTGGCGCGTGGCGAAGTAGCTCAGGATTCCGCCGAGCAGGAACGCCAAGACGCCCGCCGCCGACCAAACCATCCAGCGACGACGCGCGGACCGCGAGTCCCCGGCGGCTTTCATCAGCGCGTCGAGCCGCTGCGTCGTTTCGTTCGGCTGCAGCCCTGGCAGCTCGACCTCGGCGGTCTCCCAGTCGGACATTTCCTCCGGCGACTGGTCGCCGAGATGGGCCTGGTAGATCCGCCGCAGCTCGCGGAGCAGCTCCTGCGGTGTCTGAAAGCGGTGTTCCGGATTCTTGGCCAGCATCTTGTGGACGCCCCGGCACAATGCCGCCGGGAGATCGGGCCGATGGTTTTCCAGCGGCTCGGCCTGTTTGTTCAGGTGCTGCAGGGCCACGCTCAGCGGCGTTTCCCCGGTGAACGGCGGGGAGCCGGCCAACATCTGATAGCTGGTCACGCCGAACGAATACAGGTCGCTCCGCGAGTCCAACGGGCGACCTTCCACCTGCTCGGGGCTCATGTAGAGCGGGCTGCCCACGGTGATTCCCACTTGGGTCAGGTCCACCGACTCGGCCGCCCGCTGAAACCGGGCCAGGCCGAAATCGGCGACCTTGACCTCGCCCGAGCGGGTGAGCAGGACGTTTTCCGGCTTGATGTCGCGATGGACGATGCCGTGCTCGGCCGCCTTGGCCAGAGCGGCGGCCACCTGGCGCATGACCACCAGCGCGAGCCGAAGATCCGGGGCCCCGTTGCGGGAGGTCCACTGGCGGAGGTTGACGCCTTGAACGTATTCCTGGGCAATGTAGTACGTCCCGTTTGCCTGGCCGACCTCATAAATCTGCACGATGTTGGCATGGACCAGGGCGGCCGCCGCTTGGGCCTCGCGCTGAAACCGTTTCACGTAGGTTTCATCCGACGCCAGGCTCGGCCTGAGGACCTTCAAGGCCACGTGACGCTTCAGCGAGCCCTGCTCGGCCAGGTAAACCACGGCCATCGCCCCCTGCCCCAGCCGCCGCAACACGGAATAATCGCCGACCTGCCGACCGGTCAGGTCGGGCTCGGCCCGCTCGGCAATGTCCTTGTCCGGTTCGTCCATTTCAGGCAGTCCGCTCGGGGGTAGCGCAAGAGAGAAAGGCCACGCAGCCAATCCGTCCTTCGCTCCGAAGCCTTCAATATCGCTGGTGGCGTCAGGAAAGGCAACCTTTGCGGGCTCTTGCACGCGTCGGGATTCCCTCGCAGAGGGGGCAGACGCCGCGGAATGCCTCTTGCTTCTAGCCCAAGTTACGCTGTTGCGCGGGTCGGTTTGTTGGTAGCAAAGGAGTTAC
>CAYGZI010000876.1:0-1927 GCA_964354245.1 uncultured Planctomycetaceae bacterium | reverse complement strand
GCCCGGCTTCGTCTACCTGGAGGCCCCCGTCGGCGAGGACCCGGACAAACGCGACTACATCGTCTCCAACGGGAAGATCGAGCGGACCGGCTTCCGGCCGCAATACTCCCTGGCCCACGGAATCGCCGAGCTGATCACGGGCTACACGATCCTCCGCAACGGCCGCTACAGCAACGTCGGGTGAGCCATGATTTGCCGCGTTTGCGACGGCACGGACCTGGAGCCGGTCATCGACCTGGGCAACCAGCCCTGGTGCAACCATTTCCTCAAGCCCGAGGAGGTGGGCACCGAGCCGGTCTATCCGCTCCGCGTGGTCTACTGCCGCCGCTGCACCACGGCCCAGCTCGATTACACGGTCAAGAAGGAGATCATGTTCGGCGACCACACGTACCTTTCGGGCGTGACGCGGTCGCTCGGCGAGCACTTCCGCGGCGTGGCCTTGGACGTGGACCGGCGCGTCGCCGGCAACGGGCGGCGCAAGTCGGTCCTCGACGTCGGCTCCAACGACGGCACCCAGCTCGCGCACTTCAAGGCCCTCGGCTACGAGGTGCTCGGCGTGGAGTCGTCCAAGACGACCGCACGGATCGCCGCCGAAGCGGAAATCGAGACGCTCAACGATTTTTTCAACGACGGCCTGGCCCAACGCATCGGCCGGAAGTTCGACGTGATCAACGCCGCGGGAGTGTTCTTCCACCTGGAGGAGCTGCACTCGGCGGCCGAAGGGATCCGCCGCCTGCTGGCCGACGATGGCGTGTTCGTCGTCCAGTTTCTCTACATGAAGCGGATCGTGGAGAACCTGGCCTTCGACCAGATCTACCACGAGCACCTGCTCTACTACAACCTGCGGAACATCGAGACCCTGCTGGGCCGCCACGGCATGACCATGTTCGACGCGTATCTTGCGCCGATCCACGGCGGCTCGATTGTGGCCTTCGTGTGCCACCAAGGCCGCCAGCCGCCCAGCCCGAGGCTCAACGAGCTTCGCCGCGCCGAAGACACGGCCGGCAGCAACGACCTGGCGGCCTACCGGCAATTCGCCCGGCGCATCGACGACATGAAGACCCGCGATCTGGCCTTCCTCGACCGCGCCCGGGCCGAGGGCAAGACGGTCTTCGGCATGGGCGCACCGGTCAAGGGCAATACCCTGCTCAACTACTTCGGCATCGGCACGCAATATCTGAAATGCCTGGTGGAGAAGAACCGGCTGCGGCGCGGATTGTACTCGCCGGGGATGCACGTCCCCGTGGTCATGGAAGACGAGCTTCCGGCGCCGCCCGACGTCTACTACGTGCTGGCTTGGAACTTCAAGAAGGAAATCCTCGCCAACAACCGGCGCCTGCTGGAGCGAGGGGTCGAGTTTTACTTTCCGGTGGAACCGTCAACGGATGGGTACGCGATGCCCGGCCAGCCGGCCAGCAATGCCTTGGACCAGTCCTCCTGATTTCGTACTTTCGTACTTTCGTGATTCTTTTCCCGCGTCGAGTCATGGACGACCCACGCAGATGCGCATCCTCGTAACCGGAGCGAGCGGATTCCTGGGGACCGGCCTCTCGGCCGCGCTGGAGGCCCGGGGGCACGAAGTCGTGCGCCTGGACTCCAAGAATTGCGACCTCACCCGCCCGGGCTCGCTCGACCAATACAACGACCGCCGCTATCACCAGATCTATCACCTGGCCGCGTGGACCCAGGCGGGGGACTTCTGCCTCCATCACGCTGGCCAGCAATGGGTCGTCAATCAGCAGATCAACACCAACCTGCTGGCCTGGTGGCACCGCTGCCAGCCCCAGGCAAAGCTCATCGCCATGGGGACCAGTTGCGCCTACGCCCCGGACCGCGAGCTCGTCGAGGAGAACTACCTCGAAGGCCGGCCGATCGACAGCCTCTTCGCCTACGCCATGAGCAAGCGGATGCTCTACGTCGGCCTGCT
>CAYGZI010000875.1:0-1927 GCA_964354245.1 uncultured Planctomycetaceae bacterium | reverse complement strand
GCGTGGGAATTCGCGGACAACGGGTTCAGGGTTCGGGGTTCAGGGTTCGGGACTGGTTGCGGAACGTTTACCTTCTGAACCCTGAACCCCGAACCCTGAACCCTCTACGCGCAATGTCTCCACTGCCGTACGACTTCGGTTTGGGCCAAAAGCGTGCGGACCAGCTCGGCGTTGAGCCGGTGCCCGCTGCGGTATGCGGTAAACCGCCCGATCAGGTCGCACCCGGCCAGCGCGAGATCGCCGACCATGTCCACGAGCTTGTGGCGCACGCACTCGTCGGGGAATCGCTGGTGGTTGCCGATCGGGCCGTCGTCGCCGAAGACCAGGAGGTCGCGGAACGTGGCCCGGTGCCCAAGTCCTTGGGCCTGCAACTGGTCGGCTTCGGCCTTGAGCACGAACGTCCGGCACGGCGCCAGCTCGGTGCAGAACGACTCGGGCGTCAGCGCGATTTCCAAGGTCTGCCGGCCGATGGGGCCGTCGAGGCCGTAGTCGAGTTGGTAGCGGAGCACGGACGGAGCGGAGGCGACGGGCCGGGCTTCGATCCAGCTTCTTTCGTCCCCGAGCCGGATCACTTGACAGACGACGCGGCGCGGCCGGGGCGATTCCTGCGCGACGATTCCGGCGGATTGCAGGGCTGCGACAAAGGGCATCGCAGAGCCGTCGCAGCCGGGCATTTCCGGCTCGTCGGCCCAGACCTCGCAGTTGTCGATCTGGAGGCCGGCCAGCGCGGCCAGGACGTGCTCGACCATGTCCACGCCGGCCGTGCCGCACCGCAGGCTGGTGCGGCGGGGCGTTTCCAGGCGACGCGCGACCAGGGCCGGGATCCGCGGGCAGCCTTCCAGGTCGCCTCGCACGAAAACGATCCCGGTGCCGGCCGCGGCGGGGTGGAAGTCGAGGCAAACGTCCCGTCCGCTCCAGTAGCCGAACCCTGCCACGGTAGCGCGCCGGCCGATCGTACGCTGTCTTCGCATCGTGTGCATCGCGAGGGGCAAGTCGTCCATGACTAGAAGCCCGTCGAAACGGCTACCTCGGGAAACGGTAGTTCGGATCTCTGGCGCCCGTCGTCGTCCCGCCGGCCCGCCGCTTGAGGTTGTCCAAGATGTATTTGGTGATGTCCAGATTCGGATGGTACCAGACCACCTGATTGTTGAGGCCGCGGGCCACCTCGTCGGGTTTTGTGACCTCGGGCAATTCGCTATTGAACCTCAGCACGGCCAGCACGTTGTTCTCCTGGGCGAATGCCTTGACCTCGTCCTGGATCTGCTGGTAGATCATGTGGTAGATCTTGGCCTCGTTGACGAGGAACTCCTTGCGCTGCAAAGTGACGCGGGCATTGAAGTCGGCCAGCTTGCCGACGATCCGCTCTTCGAGGTCCTTGTACTCCTTGGAGCCGGCGTTGTACTGGCTGAGGCTGTCCTGGAGCTGCTTGAGCGAATCCCGCTCCTTCTTCATCACCGCGTCGGCCCGCTCCATGTCGGCCTGAAGATCGGCCATGTACTGCTTGAAGCGGTCGTGGTTCTTGAAGATGTAGCCGACGTCCACCAGGGCGATGTCGCTGCGGAATCGCGAGGCGCTGGAGGCGGGCGTGGCGGTCCCGGGCTGGGCCATCGCCGCCGCGCCGAGAAGGCTAATCGCCAGGAGACTTCCTGCCAGAACGGCCAGAACGCGAGTCTTGGTCACTTTCAGCACTCCTTGCTTCGAAGCCGGTCTTCCATGACGCGGCCTACCCCATCCTGGAGGACGCCGCACCCGCCAGACCCGTTTGTGTACCAGAACGGCCCACACGCGAGGCGGTATTCTGCCCGCAAAGGCGGATTTGGTAAATAGCAGAAGTTCGGGGATCGGCCGCTACGCGCAACCACTTGGCGCGGCGAGAGTTGCGCCGACAAGCACGGCTTCTGCCGAAGCCGTGGCACATTCCGTCACC
>CAYGZI010000874.1:0-1928 GCA_964354245.1 uncultured Planctomycetaceae bacterium | reverse complement strand
GCAACATATAGCTTAGTGGCTAACATTATCTTGCCGGCCAAAGTCTAAGCGTGGCACCCGATGACCTGGTTTTTCAACAGCCCCACAGCTACCAAATTTACTTTACATGAAATAAGGTAGCTGTCCCCGAGTTATATGCAGAGTTCATTTTTTTGAAGCTTTTAATGTGCATAGTGAGAGACGGGAACATGCCCACGCAAGCGTGGGCATGGCACCCCGCTGTGCCACATAGCATCACCCACCAAGGAGACCTTCGATGAACCACCGCACCAGCCGTCGTCAGTTCCTCAAGAATGGCACGTTCGCCGGGGTCGGCTTCTGGGTCGTCGCCCGCGGCGCGCCGGCCCAAATCCGCTCGCCCAACGAGAAGCTCAACATCGGCATCGTCGGGGCCGGCGGGCGCGGCGCGTCCAACACCGGCGGCGTGCAGAGCGAGAACATCGTCGCCCTCTGCGACGTCAACCTGAGGAACCTGGACCAGGCCGCCGCCAGGTTTCCCAAGGCCACGAAGTACCGCGACTGGCGCAAGCTGGTCGATCAGAAGGACCTCGACGCCGTCGTGGTCAGCACCACCGACCACACCCATGCCCCCGCCACCATCGCCGCCATGAAGCGGGGCAAGCACGTCTACTGCGAAAAGCCCGTGGCCCACTCGGTCTACGGGGCCCGCGCGGTGCGCGAGACCCGAAACAAGATGAAGGTCGCCACGCAGATGGGCACGCAGATCCACGCCGAGGACAACTACCGCCGCGTGGTCGAGCTGGTGCAGTCCGGGGCGATCGGGCCGGTCCGCGAGGTCCACGTCTGGTGCGACCGCAAGGGTCCCGCCCCCGGCACGACCCGGCCCAAAGACACGCCTCCGGTCCCTGACTACCTGGACTGGGACTTGTGGCTCGGGCCGTCGCCTGAGCGGCCGTATCACCCTAAGTACCACGTCGGCGGCTGCATGGTTTGGGAGCAGTGGTGGGACTTCGGCAACGGCTGCCTGGGCGACATGGGGAGCCACCTGATCGACCTGCCCTTCTGGGCCCTCAAACTCCGGCAGCCGCTCACCGCCGAGGCGCAAGGGGCCAACCGCAGCGACGGACTCTACCCGCAGTGGCTGGAAGCGACCTGGGAGCACCCGGCCACCAACGAGCGGCCGGGCCTGAAGCTCACCTGGCACGACGGCGGCAAGAAGCCGCCCTCGCCGCCGGGCCACGATCTCAAGGGGTGGGGCATCGGCGTGCTCTTTATCGGCGACGGCGGGCAGCTCTTGGCCGACTACGGCCGCCGCTATCTCCTGCCCGAAGAGAAGTTCAAAGATTTCCAGCCGCCCGAGCAGACTATCCCTAAATCCCGCGGCCACTACGCCGAGTGGATCCACGGGTGCAAGACCGGGGAGCCGACGCTCTGCAACTTCGACTACTCGGGGATGCTCGTCGAGCACAATCTGCTTGGCGCGGTCGCCTTCCGCGTAGGCAAGAAGCTCACGTGGAACCCCGAGGCGATGAAGGCCGAGGGCTGCCCGGAGGCGGACAAGTACATTCGTCCGCCGTGCCGTCCAGGGTGGGAAGTGTAGCCGGGGATGGCGCGGGCATGGCACCCGCGTATGTCAACACCGGTATTGTGTCGCGAGAATCAGGTGCGTCGGCGCACCAGTCCCTAGCCCCCAGCCCGTGGCCCCTGATATAATCGCCGGTCACCGTGTGCCGGACCGAAGAGTCTCCCCTGGGTTCCCGCGATGCCCAAGAGCAAGATCCTCATCGCCGACGACAATACGACCAACGTCGAGCTGCTGGAGGTCTACCTGAACGAGGTGGACTGCGAGATCGCCACCGCGGTGGATGGGCGCGACACCCTGGATAAGGTGGCCAAGTTCCAGCCGGATCTGATCCTGCTGGACATCATGATGCCCAAGCTCAGCGGCTTCGAGGTCTGCAAGAAGC
>CAYGZI010000873.1:0-1936 GCA_964354245.1 uncultured Planctomycetaceae bacterium | reverse complement strand
CCGGTTCTGCCGACAAAAAGGAATGGAACGGTTGTTTCCGGACTGCCGGAAAACAGGGTCTTGAGGCAGGTGCCGACTTTGGGGGGAGAACGCGCTATGGTTCGGAACGGTCCGACGGTTCGAGCCTGGTTCTGCACGGCCTTGCTCAGCGGCCTCGCGGCAGCGGGCTGCCACAGTCCTCAGCTCTCCCCCACCACCCCCCGGGCGGCCGCGACCATGGGGGAACTCGCCCCGCGCGAGCTCAACAAGGTCGTCCTGCCGCCCTACACCATCGAGCCGCCCGACATGCTGGTCATCCAGGCGGTGCACATCGTGCCGCGCCCGCCGTACCACCTGCGCACGTTCGACTCGTTGGCGATCCAGGTGCAGGGCACGTTGCCGGACGCCCCGATCAGCGGCGTCTATCCGATCGAGCCCGGCGGGCTCATCAAGCTCGGGTTCACCTACGGAGCGATCAAGGTCGGAGGTCTGACGGTGGCCGAGGCCGAAGTAGCTGTCAAGAATCACCTCAGCAAAGCGCTCACGGCCCCGGTGGTCAACGTGAGCCTGGCCAGCATGGCCGCCACGCAGCAGATTGCCGGCGAGCACCTGGTCGGGCTCGACGGGACCGTGACCCTGGGCATCTACGGCAGCGTGCCGGTGGTGGGCCTGACGCTGGCCGAGGCCAAGGCCGCCCTCGAGCGCCACCTGTCGCAGTTCCTCGAGGACCCCGAGGTCGCGGTCGACGTCTTCGGCTACAACAGCAAGGTCTACTACGTAGTCACGCAAGGCGCCGGCATGGGCGACGGCGTCTACCGGTTCCCCATCACCGGCAACGAGACCGTGCTGGACGCGATCTCCCAGATCAACGGCCTCCAGCAGGTCTCCTCGAAGCGGATCTGGATCGCCCGGCCCACCGACGTGCCCGGCGACGTCCAGCGGCTCCCGGTGAGCTGGGAGGCGATCACCTCTCAGGCTGCCGCGGGCACGAACTATCAGATCCTCCCGGGCGACCGCATATTCATTGCCGAGGACCGGCTGATCGCCCTGGACACGTCCTTGGCCAAGATCATCGCCCCGATGGAGCGGATCATGGGCTTCACGCTGCTCTCGGCGGGCACGGCCACGCGGCTGTCCGGCAAGGTGCTGGCGGGCGGCGGGAACCCGGGCTCGAACTTCTAAAGAAGGCTAGCGACGATGTCTCACAGAACGGCGGCTCACGTTGCCCTGGCGATCTCCGCGGCGTGTCTGCTTCTGGCTTCCGGCGGGTGTGCGGCGTCCTGGCCCTGGACCATTCCCTTCACGACGTGCGACTCGCTGCCGCTGCAGGGGACCATGGCGCCGGGCTGCTGGACCCGCAAGCCCTATTTGCACTGCTACGGGTATCACCCGACGTGCTGGTGCCCGTGGCCGGCGCAGTGCGGAAAGTGCCTCCCGACCTCCGGCGAGGTGCCCTTCATGGAGGAAGGGCCCGCCATTCGGCCCGAGGGGGAGCCGACCGCGGCCCCTCCGCGCGAAGCGCTTCCTCAGCGCGAAGCGGTGCCGGGGGGAGCAGTGCCGGGCGGCGCAGTGCCGAAGCCGGAAGAGCGGTAGGCAGCGGCCTTGTCGTAGGACGACTTTCAAGTCGTCCTCCCAAACCCTCCGTAGGACGACTTTCAAGTCGTCCTCCCAAACCCTCCGTAGGACGACTTGAAAGTCGTCCTACCAAATGCTCCGTAAGACGACTTGAAAGTCGTCCTACCCCGAACCCTCCTCGCAAGCCCGCAACCTTCGCGACCAAGAACGCGAAAGCGCGAAGGGCCCCTCGGCACACGCGCGGACCAGAGAACCACGGATTGCACGGATAGCACCTATATCCGTGATATCCGTGTCATCCGTGGTTGAATATCTTGCAGAGGAAGGCGATCCGTTCAGTCTCATTCACCCACGGGCAAGCCCGTGGGGGTCTTCCGTTGCT
>CAYGZI010000872.1:0-1939 GCA_964354245.1 uncultured Planctomycetaceae bacterium | reverse complement strand
TGGTCGCCGCCACCAACCGCGACCTGGCCGAAGCGGTCCGGCAGGGCCGGTTCCGCGAGGATCTCTACTACCGGATCAACGTAGTGGAGCTGATCGTGCCGCCGCTTTGTGAGCGCCGCGACGACATCCTTCCCCTGGCCCGGCAATTTGCCGCCGAGTTCGCCGGCACGCCCGTGCGGCTCTCTCCCCAGGCAATGCAATGCCTGCTGGCTTACCCCTGGCCGGGCAACGTGCGCGAGCTGCGCAACGCGGTCCAGCGGGCGTGCCTGCTCTGCCGGGGCGACGTGATCCTCCCGGAGCATCTCCCGCCCAAAGTGGCCGCGCTGGCCGGGGCGGCCCAGACCGCGGCCGTTCCCGCCGGACGGCTCTCGCAAGTCGAGCGGGCAACCATCCTGGCCACGATGGCCGAGTGCCACGGCAACCGCACCCACGCTGCCAAGAAGCTCGGCATCAGCCGCCGCACGCTCATCTACAAGCTCCGCGCGATCGAGGCCGAGCCGCAGACGTAGGTTTGACCTAGGTTCTCTTTCAGGCTGGCGCGGCGTCGCCGCGGGCAGATTCGAAGCACCAAATCCGAAACCCGAAATCCGAAACAAATCCAAAGCTCCAAGGTCAAATGTACAAAACGCTTCGCTGGGCGTTTTGGATTTCCGTTTTCGGTCATTGGGATTCGTTTCGGATTTCGAGTTTCGGGTTTCGGATTTCTTGCCGGAGCGGCAAGAGATGCCGCGCGAGTAATGTTCCGGTTCTCCGACGGCCGCCGCCCACTCACCGCAGCCCCGGCGCAGCCCGCGTCCCCATGTTCAGAAACTGGATCAAGCACACCATGTCGGCGTTAAACGCCATGCCGCGGGCCCCGGGCTGCAAGCGGAATCCCTCCTGGGTCGCGTGGCGGAGGAACGGCTCGGGGAGCACGCTCGACATGGCAAACAGCACCGTGGCCAGCTCGTCGCACTTGCGCAGCGTGGAGCTGCCCAGGGGCTCCTCCATCGAGAACGACTGGTCCAGAAGGAAGAGGAAGCACGCCTTGTTCTGGCGGCTGATCTCCTGCGAATACGGCGGACGCGTCATGCGGGGCTCCAAGCGGGGGCTGGGGACTGGTCGTTCCACAGGTAGTCCAGCAGAGGCCGCCAGTCGCGGAAGTCCGGGATCACCAGGCCGGCCCCGGCGCCGATAAGGCGGTCGCGTTTCCAGGGGTCCGGCTTGCCGCTGCGTCCCGCCTCGTCGCTGGCCACGGCCACGGCCGTCCCGCGCACGGCCACTACGTTCTGAATCTCCACGTATCCGTCTCCAAAGCCCAGCAGTGCCGCGCCGTCCACGCGGTTCTCCTCGAGGATCCGCTGGATCACCATCGCCTTGGAGAACGACTTGTAGTCGTCCAGGGCCCCGTAAACGTGGCGGCCGAAGAAGCGGTCCAGCCCCAGCAGGCGGACCTCCTCGATCACGTAACGCTCGTCGGTGCCGCTGGCCACGTAGAGCGCCACGCCGCGGCACCGCAACTCTTCGAGAATCTCCAACGAATAGGGGACCAGCATCTCTCGCGGCGATGCCCTGCCCGAGCGTAGGTCCTCGCGCCGCCCGGCAATCCGCTCCATGAGCCGGTCGTGATACCGCTGCTTGTAGACCAGCGGGTCCTCGGGCTCGCCGCCCCGGCGGGCTACCTCCTCGGCCAGCCGCATCATCTGGTAGACCGTCTGCTTGCCGGTCAGCTCGGTGACGAAATCGCGGGCGACGGCGGCCAGCGTTTCGGGCGGTTCGTCCGTGCCAGTGGACGAGAGCACCTCGACCATCATCGGCACCATCACGCCCACCCAGCCCTCGCGGATGAGGCTCAAGGTGCCGTCGAAATCGAACAGCGCGTGCCGCGGCGGCCCCCGGCGCTTGACCGGCCGGATGACCTCGATCCCCGTGCCCGGCAAGAAGCCCACGGATCGCACTT
>CAYGZI010000871.1:0-1943 GCA_964354245.1 uncultured Planctomycetaceae bacterium | reverse complement strand
GGCGCCTGTCCTGAACCGAACCGCTTTCATACGATGATTCATCGGCTCCATTTCGCTCCTCCGCGAGGGCCGTTCTTCCGACCGCAGATCACCTTGAGCCTGAATCGCGAAATCGGACGTCCGCAGGCGTCGCGATGTCCTGTAATGAGGGCTGGGGGGCGATGACGGCTTCCCGTTGCCGGCGACGCCGCTGGTGTTTGCCGAAGTTCGTCTGGATGGCAAACCGAGCCATCTGCACGAGCATGTCATGATCCACGGTGGGACAAGGCAGGTGACGGGAGACGGCAACCGTGTTGGCGCGATCGAACTGCGGATCGCCGCGCCAGTACGCCCGATACACCTCGATCTGCCGGCGGAACATCTGTTCAAACCATGCGGCATCACAGCACGTCGGGTCCGATGGATCTCCCAGGGGCGAATACCGCTCGACGGCGCACTGGACCGCCCGGGCCCAGACTGCCGTCGGGGTTGGTTCCGCAGCGGTGAGATGGTACGTCCTGCCGTGATGTTCGGGGCGAGCCAGCAGATGTGTCATCACGGCCGACACCCAGTCCACCGGGACGAAGTCCTTCTGTTCCGAGCCGTCCAGGTGAAACGCGTCGATCAACAGCTCCGCGCTGGTTGAGCCGAAGACCATTCGGCCGACCAGCGTATGGACCAGCTTGACCGCGGCGTAGAAGCCGTGAAACGTGGACGTATAGCCGGTTCGCGAGTCGCCCACAATGATGGAGGGCCGGTAGATCGTGGGCGGCTGGGCCAGGGGCGCACAGCGGACCAGTTTCTCGGCCTCGATCTTGCTGCGCTCGTAGTCGTTGCCCATGTCCTGGCCGACGTCGAGTTCTGCCTCAAGGATCTTGCCTCTGCGCCGTCCGCAGACGTAGGCGGTGGAGACGTGGTGAAAATGCCGGATCCCGCTACGGCTGCACAGTTCGAGCAGATGTCGTGTGCCCTCGACGTTGGTGAGCCAAGGCTCCTTCTGGCGGTCGGGACCGAAGAAGACGAGACTTGCCGCATTGTGGATGACCGCGCGGCAGTTACGGGTGATCCAATGCAGGTCCGAAGCGGTCAGGCTCAGGTCCGGCCGGCACAGGTCGCCTTCAAAGACCACGGGCCGTGGCAGGACCTGGCCGGTTTGCCCCTTCCAATGGGCGAGCAACGCGTCCACCCGCTGCTCGGCCGACTCCGTCTCCGTGGGGCGCACCAGAACGGCCATGCGATGGCCTGCAAGAAGACAATCCCGAAGCAGATAGCTGCCAAACAGACCGGACGCGCCCGTCAGAAGATAACAAGCCATGAATGCTCCTGATCCAACCACATAGGGGAACCGCCCCTACGGAATATCGACGAGTTCGGTCGAGCCGAGGCGTTCTCAATACGGCCGCTCACGACGCTCTCGGTCCCGAACCGCGCGGCGGGTATACCCTGGATTAACGACTCACAAGACCTTTGATGGGGCGGCATACTAACCGAAGGTCCCTGCCGTGTCAATCAGTGCTGCAGCCGCACCCTATGGATTGCTTGTGGGCGTCGGCCCGCTCAGAGCGGTTGGACGGGTGTGCGCAAATCCCATGGTGTCGGCCCGTTGGATCAGTTGAGCCACGTTCTTGGCGCCGAGCTTCTTCATGATGCGATGGCGGTGTGCCTCAACGGTCCGGATGGAACGGTTCAAGGCGACCGCCACGTCTCTGCTGGTCTTGCCGTCGAGGATCAGGTGCAACACGTGCGCCTCCGTGTCGGAGAGTCCTTTCTGCAGGGACGGCTGGGGCTTGACGGCGGTCTTCAGGGCCTCCCGGATCGCGGCCAGCAGTTCCTGGCGATCCAGAGGTTTCTCGATGAAATCCGCCGCACCCCCCTTCATCGCCGTGACAGCCATGCGGGTGTCGCCATAGCCCGTGGCAATGATGATCGGCAGCCAGGGAAAGCGGCGCCGGATCTCGCCCAGG
>CAYGZI010000870.1:0-1951 GCA_964354245.1 uncultured Planctomycetaceae bacterium | reverse complement strand
TTGAACAGTTGACGCTGGTTCTTGTTCTTGCCCATTTCGATGATCCGCCGGGCGCGGTTGTAGCGGACGTTCGAGAGGGTGCGGGCGGGGACGTCGATCGTCGGGTCGCGCCCGCTAGTGGCCGCGCGGACCACGCCGTCGGCCAGGCCGACAATTTTGCCCACGGTCTCCTTGTCCTGGCCGGAGAGCTTTCGCTTGGGGGCCGCGGCGGCTCGGTTGGCTTCGGGCTTCTTGGCCATGAGAAATGCAGTCGCGTCAATCCGTGGTTGTGGGGCAAGCTAAGCCGCGAGCGGCCGCTTGCGGCTTAGCTTGATGGAACATCGCTCGACGTGGCAACGGGCGTGCCCGGTTCTTCGGGCGCGACAATCAGCACGTTGCCGCCGAACTCGTCGGGATCTTCCTCGACGGGCCGGCCGCGGTCGTCGAGCTCCACGTCGGCCTCGGCGGTCTTGCGCCGGGCCACGGCGACCAGCCGGTCGTACAAGGCGTCGCGGTCGGCCCGGTTGATTCGGCTCACGGCCTCAGCCACTTCGCGCAGGTATCGCAGGAAGACGCTCCGCCGCTCTCCCTCGTGCTTCACCCGTTGCCGGCGCCGCAGGTACATCGCCAGCTTGCGCCCGACCGCCTGCAATGCCAGGCGCAGCTCCTTCTGGATCTCGGGATACCCGGCGATTGCCTCCTTCGACTCGCTGGTGAACGGGACCCACACGCTGGCCATGTGGACCATCACCGTCACCGGGCCGGACGGGAGCGAGCCGCGGGACTGGCTCAGCCCGTACGACCGCCAGTTGGTCGAGATCACCGTCTGCGTGATTGCGCAGGCCCCGGCCTGGAACAACAGCGGCACGCGGTTGCCGTACCGCAGCACGGTCATGGTCTGGCCGTCGTGGAGATTGACGCTCTGCATGGCCTCGTGGAGCCGGCCGATCTCGGCCTCCTTGAGCTTGCCCGGCGCCATCCGGCGGCGCAGCCCGGCCTCTTCGATGATCTTGTCGGCGGCCTGCACGCCCACGCCGTCGAACGCGCTGGTGAGGAATTGCCGCAGCGTGCGCGCGTCGCTCTGGCCCAACAGCTCGACCAGGCCTTCGCGCGAGACGCGGTGCGTCGCCGGCCCGCCGCCGTAGGCCAGCCCGACCTCGATCTGGAACGGGTTCCCGCGGTAGACCGCCGGCGGCCGGGTCGCCGCCGCATAGAACTCGCCGGGCACCAGTTGGTGAAGCCCCTTGAGAATCAGCTCCTCGCCGATCGGGGAAATGCAGTCGGTCGCGGGGGCAGGGATCCGCGTGGTCTGGATGGCCTTGTAGAGCTCGTCCGCCTCGTGGCGGCCGATCTTCCTCGGGCTGGAGCGGAGGCCCACCTTGGCGGCGTCGCAGATCCGCCTCGCCACCTTGGAGCTCACCCGGGAAAACGATTTGGTCAGAAACTGCTTCATCGTCGAGCCCTTGGTGGCCTTGAGCATGGCGACGAGCATTCCCAACTCGACCCCGTATGGATGGGGCTTAATCTCCTTGGGCTCGCGCGGCAGGATCTCGGCGACCCGGGGATAGGCTCGCTGATTGCCCTCCGGGTCGAAGTAGTGAAGCGTTACGTGGGGGTTGGCCAGAGCGGTCAGCTCCAGGTACTCGTCCACGCTCCCCCGGCCGCGCTGATAGCGGGCCTCCAGCTCGATGGTCACGAGCGTGCCGTGGCCGGTATCGACCCAGGCGATCCCCAGGCGCTCGATCGCCTGGCGCCCGCGGTCGCCGGCGGGGATCTCGTCGCCCTCGCCGCGGCCGTTGAGGATCTCGGGCTGATTGCGCTTGGTGTCGATCTGGATCTCGTAGTAGTGGCCCGGCTTGTTGCGGCCGATCTTGGAGAGGATCTTGACCGGTTTGCCGGTGGTGAGCAGGCCGTACATCCCGGCGGCGCTGATGCCGATGCCCTGCTGGCCGCGGGCCATCTTGAGCCGGTG
>CAYGZI010000869.1:0-1955 GCA_964354245.1 uncultured Planctomycetaceae bacterium | reverse complement strand
CGGTAGTCGGACTGTCTCTGCCGCTGGTGAGCTACGGCGGCAGCGGCCTGGTGACGCAAGGGCTCCTCATCGGCCTGCTGGTCAACGTGGCCGTTCGCCCGGGCTACGAGGTGGCGGGCGAGCCGTTCCGGTACGAGGCGCGGCCGGCCGCGAAGACGCGTGTGCCACTGCTTCGCCAGAAGCAGTGCCCGTGATCCGCCAGATGCACTGCTTGCCGTGCGGCAAGCAGTGGCACACGGGCGACAAGCACTCGAACAGCTATCTCTCGCGCCCGCGCGCTGCTTCCACCCGGATGTTGTCGAAGGCGATCTCGCCGGTAGCCCCCGAGAGACCGATCCGCACGATCGCCTCGCGGGCCTTGGCCGGCACGGGGACCCTCGCCGATTGCACTGTCCAGGGGAACGTGCCCCGCCAAGGGCCGACGACCTCTTCGCCCAGCACGCCGCGATTCTCGTCGTAGAACGCAATCACCATCGCCGGCATTTGCGACGCGTCTTGCCCGGGGCGGATGCCTTGCCCGCGGACCGAGAGCGAGACCGTCAGCGCCTTGACGCGCCGGCCGTCGCAGCCGAGTCCCTGGAGGGCCTGGGCAATGCGCCCCGGTTCCGCGTTGGAGAAGACGACGTAGTGTTTGCCCGAGGGGGCCGGAGCGTCGGCGGCAGGACCGGCCAGTCGGATCTGGCGCTGGTAGTGCCAGCCGACCGGTTCCGGCGGGTCGCCGGCCGTCTCCTCGAAATCGCCGTTGATCAGTCCGGGCCTGGCCGGATCGGGGAGTACCTGGCGGCGCTGTTCCGCCTCGCCGGTCATGGGGACGAAGAGGGTCGGGCGCAGGGCCTCGGTCGCCAGTTTGCCGTCGGCCTTCTTGAGGAGGTGAAAGACCTGCTGATACCGCTGCCCGACGGGAACGATCATTCGCCCGCCCTCCTTGAGCTGCTCGACTAAGGCCGGGGGCACGCGTTCCGGCGAGCAGGTCACGATGATCTTGTCGAAGGGGGCGTGCTCGGGCCAGCCAAGGTAGCCGTCGCCGACCTTGGCGTGGACGTTGGCGTACCTCAGACGCTTCAGGTCGGCGGCCGCGCGGCGTCCCAGGGCCTCGACAATCTCGATGGTATAGACTTCCTTGACCAAACCGCTCAGGACCGCCGCTTGATAGCCGCTTCCGGTGCCGATCTCCAGCACCTTGTCGGCCGGCTGCGGATCGAGCTGCCCGGTCATGTAGGCCACGATGAACGGCGGCGAGATGGTCTGCCCGTGGCCGATCGGCAGGGCCATGTCGTAGTAAGCCAGGTGACGGTCCTTGGGAGGGACGAACTCGTGGCGAGGGGTGCGGCGCATGGCCTCGATGACGCGGGGATTGGCCACGCCCGCGGCGGCGATGTCTTGGTCCACCAGGCGGTTTCGGGCGGCGGTGTAATCGACGCGGCCTTGGGCCGGCGCACTGGCCGCGCTACAGAGGATCCCGATCACCGTACAGAGAAACGCACCCCACCGGCAACGACCCATGCGGTTTGTCATGTGACCATCAGACTCCTTGCGCCGCGCCCCCCTGCCCTGCCCTGCCCGTCGGGCTAAGCCGCAAGCGGCTGTCGCGGACTGCTCCTGCCTATTATTATACAATCGCCCCGCGTGGGTCCGGCAGCGCCGGGGTCCGGAGCGGCCCCCTCACTGTGGTGGCCCCCTGGGTGCCGACGGGTGTCTGGGTGAGAATACAGTGTCTTGGAAGAGTGTCGTGCTCAATCAACTTCTCAAAGATCGCGTTGTGGCTCAGATCCTGCCCCGCGTGCAGACTCCCGGCCAATACGTGGGCGGGGAGATCAACGCGGTGGTCAAGGACCATGCCCGCGTGCGCGGCAAGCTCTGCCTGGCGTTTCCCGACGCATACACCATCGGCATGAGCTGGCACGGCCTCCAGGTGCTCTATCGGGCGATGAACCGCCGAGAGGATTGGGCCTGCG
>CAYGZI010000868.1:0-1957 GCA_964354245.1 uncultured Planctomycetaceae bacterium | reverse complement strand
TCGGCGACTCGTAAGATAGGGCGTTGCGGAGCATCTGCTGCGTACGCCGGCGGATCTCCTTGGCGATCTCGGCGGTGTGCGGATCCACGGCCATGGCCAGCCCGGCCCGCTGCCGCAGCACCTTGACGGCCATGCGGCTCTCGCCGACCAGCTCGTCCTGGTTGCCGCCGACCACGACGATGGCCTCAGTGATCTGGTTGCACCTGGCCAGGGCGTCGTCTCCCTCGTAGTCCAAGAGCTCGCGGCGGAACCGCTCGGTCAGATCGACCACGTACTGCGGCGTCTTGATGGTCTCCTTGCGCTTGTCGAAATTGGTTTGGATCACCTTGGCGAGCCGGTCCATCTCGTCGAGGAAATCCGCCAGCTCGGGGTGCAGGCCCTTCTGCGACTGGACGTACTTCGACGTCTCGCGGCCGAACGCCGCGTAGTCCTCGATCCGGGCGCGGATGTGCTTCACGAAAACCACCACCTCGCCGAGGATCTTCTCGATCTCCGCCCGGCGGGCCTTCTGCTGCTTGGCGGCGTAGATCGGCTTGAGCGAATCGCGGGTCGCGCAGGTGGCCCGGCCCCGCATCGCGGTCCCCTGGCCCTCCAGGTCGAGGATGTACTCGCACGGGCCGACCCCCAGGGTCGCGCGGACCAGATCGACCACGGTGAACCGGTCCAGCGGCGTGGCCTTGACGCGATTGATGGGATAGACGATCGCCGGCCCCTCGAATCGCACCGCCCGCGCGAGCGGCTGCAAGAAGCCCCGGCCTTGCTGGTCGATCCAGCACGGATACTGGAAGCTGCCCAGCACGGTGGTCCAACGCTGCCGATTGCGAGGGATGGTTTGGGGCGAGCCGAACCAGCCGTACTTCTCGTAATCGCCGCCTCTACGCTCGATGACCATCTCCCAACTGCCGGTCAGCCGGTCGGACTGGCGCCAATCGACGCGCCACTGGGCCGCAAAGGGCATGCGCCAGTCCAAGGGCACGACCTTGCCGCGGTCCGCGGGATTGACCTCGTGCTCGTGCCAGATGTTCTCGCCCTCCAAGAGCGCCACCCAGATTTTGCCGTCCTTGCCATAGGGGATCTCCGTGCGCCGCACCTGGCGCCCGCGATCCTGACCGGTCAGATGGACCTTCGCGTCTTGCTCGCGCGCGTTGGAGACGGTCATCAAGAGCGACTGCCGGCCCGGCAGCATCTGCAATAGGAAGTTCTCGCTGGGCAGCTCCGCGCTGGCCACCGGGATGTCGGCGGCGTCGATCACGATGTCGTCGGCGAAGAAGTCGGGCAGGACGAGGTAGCGGCACGGCGCATCGACGGCCAGGGCCTTGGCCGCCTGCCGGGCCTCGGTCCGGACGAAGCTCTGCCCCATCGCCAGCGAGAACCTAACGACCATAAGACCAACCTCCGGTTGGTGCCCGATGGTGCCCGACCGCCCGCCTCCCGCCGCGAATCCCACATCGACGATCGCCTCGCCGGGGCCGTTCTCGACGATCGCCATCGCGGCCAGCTTGGCGTCCGGGGCGTCTGCCGGCGTCAGGCCGGCCCGAAGCCGAAACTCCTTCTCACCCCGCGCGTAGAGTTCCGCGGCGGCGGCCCCGCGACGCAGCACGATCGCCAGGCGATCGTTCAGCAGCACGAGGTCGCCGGCCAAACGGCGCTCGATTTCATCCTCCGGCAGCTTGACCCAGCCTGCCCGCCGCGCGATCGCGTCGGGGGAAAGGGGCGCGGAAGCCGGGGCGCCGGTGTCGTAGAGGTGTACCGTGGCGGCCCGCGTTTCCTCTTTGGCCGCCTTCGCGCCGAGCGTCGCGGTTTCGTCTAAGGCGAGCTTCGCGGCGGTCTTGCCGGCCTGGTCCAGCCGCCAGGGATCGCGGCCGTCCTCGAACCCGGGATTGGCAAAGAGGTTATCCGGCGGCTTCGGCCGGTCGCCGGCTCGCGCCGGGCCCGGCCCGGCCGCGGCAAGCCCCAC
>CAYGZI010000867.1:0-1958 GCA_964354245.1 uncultured Planctomycetaceae bacterium | reverse complement strand
TGTTGACGATGTTGGGATGCTCCAAAGCCGCCGCGGCTTGGGCCTCGTTCTTGAACCGCTGGAGGTGGCGCGGGTCGAGAACCGCCGCAAAGGGCAACACCTTGAGCGCCACCCGGCGGCCGAGCGAAATCTGCTCCGCCTCATAGACCACGCCCATCCCGCCGCGTCCGATCTCGCCGAGGATGCGGAATTCGCCCAGTTGGCCCAACGCGGGTGCGTCGGGCCGAAGAGTGCCGGCTATGGCACTGCCATCTCGCGATGCCTGCCCGAGGTCGTGCAGCGTCGCCAGGGCGGCAACCAGATGCGGGATTTCCTCGGCCAGGTCGGGGTGGCGGGCGATGAGGGCGGCGATGAGGGCTTCGACGTCGGGCCGCGCTGCGGCGCGGAGGCAGGACTGGATTTCTTCGGCCAACTGGCCGTAGGCCAGATACCGAAGCTCCTCGGACTGCGCGGGCGCGACGGCGAGACGGTCTTCCTCGTGGGCGACGTTCATGGCCCTGTCCTCCAATTCCCGAAGGGGACAGTCCCATTTTCGCTGCGCGAAAATCGGGACAGTCCCCAAGTTGGCTATGGCCCAGTCCTCCAACTGGCGGTTTCGGCCAAGAGGATTTCCTTCAGTCGCACGAGTGCCCGGCCGTAGCGCATGGTGGCCCCGGATTCGGTGAGTCCGAGGGCCTGGGCGACCTCTCGATTGGACATTTCTTCAAAGTGCCGCATGAGGATGACCTCGCGGTCGTCGGGGCGGAGTTTCTCCAGGGCCTGTTGGACGCGGCGGCAGCATTCCTCTTGGCGCATCCGGGCGCTGGGGTTGGGGCCGCGGGCCAAGAGGCGACTGCCCAGAGCGACCGAGGAGTCCTTCGGGAGCAAGACCTCGCGTCTTGCCGTGCGGCATTTGGCCCCAAGGTGCTGGCGGTGGGTGTTGGCCAGTCGCTCCTCCACCAATCGCCGCAGCCAGACAAACGGCGCGACGCGGGCATCGCGAAGGTAGGCCGGGACCTGGCGTTGGGCGTCGAGATACGCCTCCTGGAGCACGTCCGACGGATCGACGCGGGTGGCCATGCGGTTGTCCATTCGCAGGCGTACGAACCTCTGGAGTCGGGGCCGGTAGTAACCCCATAGGGTCCCCAGGGCCGCAGTCTCTCCGGCACGGAGGCGGTCGAGCAGGCCGTCGATCTCCGCTGGCTCGCTGGTCATCGCCCCGTCCCCCTAGAGATATATGCACGGACCGGAGCCCAAAGTTCACGGCAGATTAGCCTCCCGTTTGTTTCTTCCTGAGCCGCCGGCGGAACCGCTCCTTGTCGATGATGGCCCGGACGTGCGTGCCCCGGGCGATGACCTCGCGGCTGTCGCGGGCCTCCAGCTCCAAGGTGACGCGGGCGCCGTCCACGGCGGTCACTCGGGCGGTGGCGACCACGGTGTCGCCGGCGGGCGTGGGGGCCAAGTGCTCGAACTGGAAGCCCGTGCCCACGGATGCCTCGCCCGGGTCCAGGTGCGGCTTGATGGCGTTGTAGGCGGCCGTCTCCATCACGTATAGGAGCCAGGGCGTGGCCAGGACCGGCGGGGCGTCCGGCTTGCGGAAATTGACGAGGTTTTCGGTGACCACGCGGTGGCTTGCCTCGGCCGAAACGCCCGGCGCCAGGGTCTTCTTCATGGGCTTCTCCCGATTCCTTCTCGGAAAGACTACTATAAGTGGTGGACCTCGCGAAGGGAACTCGATGGCCGACTCTCCGCCCTTGCCTCTCGATGCCGCGATCCGGCCCGGCCCGCTTTGGATCGGCGCCGTGCGGATCGATCCGCCGGTGCTCCAGGCGCCGATGGCGGGTTTCACCAACTACGCTTACCGGCAGATCGTGCGGCAGTTGGGCGGGGTGGGCCTGCCCGCCACGGAAATGGTCAGCGCCCGGGCGCTGTTTTATCGCAATGCCGGCGCCGGCCGAAGTCCGCGGAAAGCTTGCGGA
>CAYGZI010000866.1:0-1962 GCA_964354245.1 uncultured Planctomycetaceae bacterium | reverse complement strand
GTAAACCCTTTGAAACTGACTGCAGACTGCGTCGTATGACTGGAGTTAGCACCCTAAAGCAGCTCGAAGCAGTGCTGCCGGCCGGGCCGGATATCGTGCTCCTGGACAACATGACGCCGGGCGACTTGCGCGCCGCAGTGGCCCGCCGCGACGCCGTCAATCCCGGGGTCCAATTGGAGGCATCCGGCGGCGTGACTCTGGAAACCGTGCGCACGATTGCCGAGACCGGCGTGGACCGCATCAGCGTCGGCGCCCTGACCCACTCGGCCGTCTGGCTGGACATTGGGCTGGACTGGATTGCGTCGGGCTCCTGATCCGGCCATGGAGATTGGGTCGGCAAGGCCCGGCCGCCACTGCGTTCGTCAATCCCGTAGACGGAAGGTGATGTCGCCCAACGTGGCACCGCCCTGCCCCTTCCATTGCTTTCCGCCGTCGTCCTTCAGGTCCTCGCCGATGCTGTAGACCACCGGCCCCTTGTCCGTGCGGGCCATTTTTAGGGGCTTTCCGTCGAAGGGGTCCAGCGGGATGAAATCGAGGAAAGCCGGCACGAGCTGCTCCAGGCGATCGGGATACTTCCCCTGCTTGGCGCGATACGATGCCATGCCCACCGCGGCCTTGCACACGCGGTGGGTGGCGTCCCCTCGGGCGGCTGCCTGCCAGACCACGGCGATGGGGCCGGGGTTCAGAAGCACTTGTGCCGCGCCGCGCCAGCGCCGCCCGATCGGCTCGGCCTCGGTGAGCCACCTCTCCCGCGGCGACTTGTAATACGGCACGGAGGTCAATCTGTCGAAAAGCGGCGTCATGTCGCGCACGGCCATCACGTCGCTGCGGAGGATAAAGACGCGGTAGAACACGGGGCCCACGGCGCCGCTTAGCGCCGTGGGCGGATCCACAGTCAGTCCGAGCCATTCGGTCCGTTTGATGCCGCCGAGCTGCATGCACGCGGACAACGCGATCAGCCCTTCCATGCGGATCGTCCGGCGGGCCGCCCGGGCGTAGGAGGTCGTCGGATCGAGCTTCAAGTTGGCCAGTTGCTCTGCGGTGGGCTTGGCGCGGGCGAGGACCTCCTCCAAGGCGTCGCCGGCAAACCTCTCGGCCTCGCGGGCAGCGAGGAGCGCGGCGGCAAGGGGTTCTTCCTTGAAATGGCCTGCCATGCGGAAGATCGCGGCCACGTCGGCCAGGGCCTCGGCGGAGCGGCCATCGGCGGCTTTGACCGCGGCGTCGGCGGCCAAGAGCCTCGCCGCTTGCCAGGCGTACTGGAGTTCCGGCACGTCGAAGAACAGGTTGATGGCCCCCCAGTCGCGCTCCAAGCAGAAGTCCGGCATGGCCGCGGCGCGGCGGAGCATCGCGGCGATTGGCTGGAACTCATCGAGCAGCCGCCGGGTTTCCTGGTCCTTCGTATCCACCAGGGTCCTGCCGTGCTCCTGCGGCACGTCGATTCTCGCGGCCAGCGACCTCACTTTCTCGCTTTGGACAGCCATCGCCTCGAAGGCCTCCTGGTACACCAGGGCCGCGTTCCGGTAGTCGGGGACGCGCGGCGGGGCAAGGCTCATGGCATAGGCGGCGACCTCGGTGCGCAAGGCCGCGGCCTGATCGCGGACCGCCGCGTCCAAGCTCCAGAGGGTAACGATCCAAAGCGCGGCGGCGAGTCCGAACCCCGCGGCCAGCTTGGCCCGCGGCCACAGCTCCGCAGGCCGCACCAGGGCCCCTGCGCGGCGGTGCAGCCCTCGCCAGGTGAGCCCCACGTAGCCCAGACACGAAAGCAGGGCGATCGCTGCGACACTGTTGAACACACCCGCCCCAACTGCGTGGTGGGAGCGTAGGTACCACAGGCCCCAGGTCAGATAGCCCACCAGCGCGAGCGGGACGAGCATCGCCAGAAAACCGACGCCCCAAAGGATCCGGGGACGCCAGTGGCTGATGACCGCCCACAACCCGGCCGTGCTGGACGGTCTGCCGCTG
>CAYGZI010000865.1:0-1973 GCA_964354245.1 uncultured Planctomycetaceae bacterium | reverse complement strand
GCGGAGGTAGGTGGTAGGTGGCAGGTGGGGGGTTAGGGGGCTAGGGGCTGGGGGTCGGGGATTGCGTTCCCGAGCCCTAACCCCTGGCCCTCATTCCCTACATGCCACCTACCACCTGCCACCTACCGCTCTACCACGATTAGGGCCGATTCTTGGCACTTATCCCGCTGAGTCGGGGGGGGTAATTGCTACGTTCGGGGAATAGCCAGCTAGCCGATGGCATACTAGGATTGACCCAGTGAGTTGGCCCCCCAACTCGATTCCCCGTACCCCCAGGTTCCTCCGTTTTAGGGAGTCCTTCATGAGCGTCACACTTCTCGTCGCCGACGACCACGAGGTCATTCGGATCGGTCTGGCTACCCTGTTAGAGGGATCCGACATTAAGATCATCGCTGAGGCGGCCACCGGCAAGGAAACGGTCAAGGCCGCCGAGCAGCACCACCCGGACGTTATCCTACTGGACATCCGGATGCCCGACGGCGACGGGCTGGCCACGCTGGAGAAGCTCCGCGCTAAGGTCCCTAACAGCAAGGTGGTGATGCTGTCGACCTACGACAATCCCACGTACGTTGCCCGGGCCGTGGCGTTGGGAGCCCACGACTTTGTGCTGAAAGGCTCGACGCGCGAGGCCCTGGTCGAGACGATCACCGCGGCGGCCGCCGGGGAATCGCCCTCGCGCTGCGGCGAGCTTCGCCGCATCGCCGCGACCATGAAGACCCGCCAGGTCGTCGATGACGACGAAGTGCCGCTGACCCAGCGCGAGACCCAGGTGCTCCGCCACGTGGCGCTGGGGTTGAGCAACAAGGAGATCGGCCGCTCGCTGGAAATCAGCGTGGAGACGGTCAAGGAGCACGTGCAGAACATTCTGCGGAAGATCGCCGTCAACGACCGGACCCAGGCGGCCGTTTGGGCGGTGCGCAAGGGGCTGGTTTAAGGGAAATGACCGAATGACGAAACGACAAATGACGAAGGAAGACCGAATGACGAAGCACGAAAGTCCTTCGTCATTTGGGCATTCGTCATTCCTTCGTCATTTGGATTTCGTCATTCGCATTTCGACATCGACTTCGCCCGGGGATGGGCCCGCTCGTAGGCCGCGCGGAGCGCGGCCGTGCTGACGTGCGTGTAGATCTGGGTGGTCACCAGGCTCTTGTGCCCGAGGAGTTCCTGGACGCTGCGGATGTCGGCGCCGCGGTCGAGCAGGTGCGTGGCGAAGCTGTGCCGGAGCGAATGGGGGGTCGTCCGGCGGTCCAGGGCGGCTTGACGCAGGTATTTCTCCAGCATCCGGGCCACGCTCCGCGTGGTCAGGCGACGGCCGAACCGGTTGACGAACACGGGGGACTCCGGTCCGGCGGGCTCGCGCGGGCTGGGCACGCGCGTGCGGAGCCACCGCCGCAGCGCCCGCATGGCGTACGAGCCGATCGGGGCCAGGCGCTCCTTGCGGCCTTTGCCGCGGACGCGCACGAGCTGGGCCTCGAAATCCAGGTCGCCGTGGTCGAGTCCGACCACCTCGCTGATCCGCAGCCCCGCCGAGTACATGGTCTCCAAGATGGCCCGGTCCCGCAGGCCGAGCGGATGGTCGGCGGGGGGCGTTTGGAGGAGGCGGGCGACATCGGCGCCGGAGAGGACGTGGGGCAGGCTTCGCGGCTTGCGCGGGTTGCGGAGCGGCTTGGCGGGGTTGTTTTCGACCCAGCCTTCGCGCTGGCCGAAGCGGAAGAAGCTGCGGAGACTGGCCAGACGCCGGGCAATGGTGGTCGCGGCGTATCCGGCCTCGTGCAGCGCCGCCACGTAGCCGCGGAGCTCGAGCACGGTGATCTCACCGGGCTGCGGAGGACGGCCGCCCCGCGCCTCGGTGAGATATTGCGCCAGCGCGACCAGGTCCTCGCGGTAGCTCTTGACGGTCAGGTCCGACGCGTTCCGCTCGACGCCAAGATAGTGCAAGAAGCGGGCGATGGCGGTGTGCATCGGGGCGG
>CAYGZI010000864.1:0-1979 GCA_964354245.1 uncultured Planctomycetaceae bacterium | reverse complement strand
GCCGCTTGCGCTCGGCGAGATCCGCCTCTCCGAACCGCATGACGATCTCGCCGCGGATGCGGTCGTACTCGTCTTCCGACGCGCTGTGGTCCGACTGAAACCGGACCACGATCGCGCTCCGCATCGAGGCGTATTCGGCCTCGGTATCCGCCTTCTCCCGCTGATGCCGGGCGGCGGCCTGCTCGCGGGCTTCCTGGTACTGGCGCTCGGCCGCCTCCTTCTGTGCGCGCAGGGCGGCGACGAGGTCCACCTCGGCCGCGGCCCGATCGGCCACGAGGCCCTGCAGGGCCACCAGCAGTCGGCGCGGCTGGTCCGGATCGAGCGGTTCGGTCATGGGAGTTCTTGCCTCAAGATTCAGTGTTCCGTGGCTCTCGGCCGTCGGCTGTCAGCTATCGGCCTTCAGCCAGTAGGACCGGCGTCTCGCCGGTCCGGATGTCCCGCTTTTCTCGCAGACGGGCGAGACGCCCGTCCCACTGCGCTTTCAGCTCTCAGCTTTCAGCCGTGCTGTCGGGCCCGCACTCGCGCTCGGCCTTGCGCAGGATCTCGGCCAGCCGATGGATCGCGGCCAGCGCGTGCCGGACCTTCGGCTCCAAAGGCCGGTAGTATTGGTCCTGGAAGTGCTGGTTGGTGGCGTCGTTCCACTGGGCCGCGGCCGCCGCGTTGGCCCTCTGGAGCGTCTCCCAGGCCAACGACAGCCGGGTGGAGCCCGCGGTCAGGTCGAATCCGCGCACGTGCAAAACTCCGAGGGGTCGTAATGACGAATGTCGAATGACGAATGACGAAGGAATGTCGAATGACGAAGCACGAAGCACGAAACGACGGGACCGCCACGATCTTTCGAGCTTCGTGCTTCGTCATTCTTTCGACATTTGACTTTCGTCATTCGTCATTCTTCCGCCGTGTTGGGCCAGCAGTTGCACTGCTGTCCCCATCCTCCGCCGGCTGCGGCTCTCCCGGCTCCGCCGGCGCGTCCGGCAACCGCCCCGTTGTCTCCGCCGCTTCTCCCGCCGATTCCAGACTCACGTACGATTCCAAAGTGCCGCTCAGCCGCTTCAACAGCGCCAGCCCCCGGGCCAGATCGGCCTGGAGCCATCCGGCCAAGGGGGCAACGTTTCCTTTGTAGTCCATGAACTCGCGGTCCAACAGACGCGTCCAGCGGCGGACCGCCTCGAGCTTCTCTTGGCCCACGCGCAGCCGGCGTTGGGCCGCCTCCAGGGCCTTCTTCTCCTCCCAAAACGAACGGCGCTCGTCCGGGTCCTGGAAGATCTGCTTGCGCTCCAGGTTGAGCCGCGCCTCGGCCACCTCGGTTTGGGCCAGGCGGATCTGCCGGGTCCAATACTCCTTCAGATCGTACCGGACCCACTGGATTGCCCGGTTCACCTCCGCCTCCAGCTCCGCCAAGGCCACGGAGGCTTCGTCTCCGAACGACCGCAGCGCCCCCGCAAAAATCCCCAGCGCGTCGATCGATTGGACCCTGGCGGAGTGACTCATTGTCTCGGTCCCCACGCAACCCGCGGCCGATGCTGTCAGCAGTCAGCTATCATGAAACGGAACGCTGATGGGCCAAGTGCCAACACTCGTCGCCCCCCCAGGTGACAGGAGAATGACCAAGTGACAGCATTCGCAGGCCCCCGGACCTTGGCTGGCAAAGGTTGCTCCCACGTTGCCACAGTGACGACCCTTGGGGTGGCGACAATTGCTGACACTTGGCCCATCAACTCTCAGCTATCAGCCGCCAGCTCGCCTTGGGCCTTGCACAACTGGTAGACCATCCACGCGACCACGGCGGCCCCAGCGGCAAACGCCGCCAGAAACATCAACAAGGGGCCCCATTCGACTTCCACCGGGCGTTGCGTCACGTCGAACAACCGGTCTCTTAGCTCCAGGTTCTGCACGATCTGCCGGCTGACCGCATTCAGGCCGAGCGCCGCGAACTGCACGGCCGCAATCGCCGCCGCCCGTGGGCGATCGAGCTCTCG
>CAYGZI010000863.1:0-1981 GCA_964354245.1 uncultured Planctomycetaceae bacterium | reverse complement strand
GTCGGCCACTTCATAGGCCGACTCGACCACGGCCAGGGACCGCGCGTCGCAGAGCACTGCCGCGGCCAGCACCTTCGACCCGCCGGCAAGGAACGCGCAATCGGTACCGGCGATGAGGGCGACCTGGCCGGCGATCGGTTGGACGCGGATGCGGCGGGCCAGCTTCTTCTGGAGGCTGACGGCCTGGGCGGGGGAGATGTCCCAGCGGTGTGGCTTCATGCTCGGCCGAGCGTGCGGGCGATTATGCCGGCGGCGTCCTGGACGTCCCCGGCGGCGACCATGAGGCTGGTGACCGCGCGGATGGTGAAGGGTCCCTCGGCCAGCGTGAGCACGCCGGCCTTGGCCAGGTCGGCCTCAGCCTGGTCGGCCGGGACGGGCACGCCGAAGTAGACCAGGTTGGTCTGGACGGCCCGGGGGTCCACCTTCAGGCCCGGCACGCCGCTAAGGGCGGCGGCCAGGGCCTTGGCGTTGGCGTGGTCCTCGGCCAGGCGGGCCCTGTTGTTCTCCAGGGCATACAGGGCGCCGGCGGCGATTATCCCGGCCTGCCTCATCCCGCCGCCGAACATCTTGCGGAACCGCCTTGCCCGCTCGATGAACTCGGCCCCGCCCGCCAGGGCCGAGCCAACCGGGGCGCCCAGGCCCTTCGAGAAGCAGACGCTCACCGAGTCGAAGTAGCCGGCGTAGCGACTCTCCGGGACGCCGGAGGCCGCCGAGGCGTTCCAGAGCCTCGCCCCGTCCAGGTGCATTCTCAGGCCGAGTTGGCGCGCCTTATCGGCCACCGCGGCGACGGCCTCGATCGGCCAAACGCTCCCGCCGCCGCGATTGTGCGTGTTCTCCAGGCACACGAGCCTTGGCCGGGGGAAGTGCACGTCGCGCGGGCGGACCGCCTTGGCCAACTGCTCGGCGGTGAATATCCCCCTGTCGCCGGCTATCAGGCGGAACATCACGCCGGATATCGCGGCGGGGGCCCCGCCCTCGTAGTAGTAGACGTGCGACTCGGCCTCGGCGACGACCTCGTCGCCCGGCTCGGTATGGGCGCGGATGGCGACCTGGTTGGTCATCGTGCCGGACGGCATGAAGAGGGCGGCCTCCATGCCGAGTATCGAGGCGGTCGCCTTCTCCAGCTTTTCGACGGTGGGGTCGTGGCCGAGCACGTCGTCATCGACCTCCGCGGCCGCCATCGCGGCCCGCATCTGGGGGGTGGGCTTGGTGACCGTGTCGCTCCTGAGGTCTATCATTTGCTTGTCCTTATTGAGGCCATGGCGTCATCGCCGGTCGTCAGGTCGGACGCGTTCCAGTGAGTCATCGGTTTTTCACTGGCAAGCCGCCTAGAGCATTTCACGGTCGCATGTATCTGTCACTCCCGTGGGCCACTTTCCGGTTTACAGGGCCATCTTGGCCTTGCGCCCCTTCGGGGCTTGTCCCTGATAGGGCCCTGTTCCGGGGGCTGCGCCCCCGGCTAAGTGCTTTCGGCCCCATTCGGGGCGGATGCTGGTCGCGGGCCATTCGCTAAGCGGTCTTACGCAAGTCCATGGCGCTTTCCGGCAAGGCCCAACGGCATGGAAACAAACACGCACAGCAACAGACTTACCTGATGCCGCTTAGAGTCCCAGCACGGCCTGCATGGAGTAGAGCCCCGGCGGGCGGCCGACGATCCATTCCGCCGCCCGCAGCGCGCCTCGGGCGTAGGTGTCGCGGGTGTGGGCGGCGTGGCAGAGGGTGACCGTCTCTCCGAAGCTGCCGAACGATACTTCGTGCCGGCCCACGGTGTCGCCCATCCTGACGGCGTGCATGCCGATCTCGCCCGGTTTGCGGGGGCACTGCCCGCCCCGGCCCAGGACGGCCGATTCGGCGTAATCCCTGCCCAAGGCGGCGCAGATGGCCTTGGCCAGGGCGATGGCCGTGCCGGAGGGGGCGTCCACCTTGAAGCGGTGATGCGTCTCGGTGATCTCCACGTCGTAGTCGTCCCCCAGGGCGCGGG
>CAYGZI010000862.1:0-1981 GCA_964354245.1 uncultured Planctomycetaceae bacterium | reverse complement strand
GCGAAGCCCCAGTCGATGGCCGCTGGGGCACGCTTCGCTTTGCCCCAGCCACCCAGCCGGGAATCCCGCTCCCGTCTTGCCAACCGCCGTCTTTCGGACTATCTTCGATGGGAGGAAGCCGGCGCAGCGCAGAAGTTCCGAAGTCGTGGGGACTTCGGAAGCCTGAAGGTCGGCCCGGAAAAGGGAGCCTGAGCCGGTCCGAGCCCACCACTCACGTCCCGCCAAGGAGAACCACCCGTGCATCGCGCATCCCACCGTCGTACCTTCCTCAAGCAAGCAGCCGGCGCGCTGGCCGTCGGCGCCGCCCCTTACCTCCTGCCCAGCCAGGCGCTCGGGGCCAACAATCGCGTCGTCACCGGGCACATCGGCACCGGGGGCCAGGGCACAAGCAACCTGAACGCGCTGCTCAAACAGGGCGTCTCCGTCGGGGCCGTCTGCGACGTGGACAAGAGCCATGCCGCCGCAACCCTCAAGCTCCTCGAAGGCAAGGGCATCAAGTGCCCGTCGCTGGGCGATTACCGCAAGCTGCTGGAGCGCAAGGACATCAACGCCGTGGTCGTCGGCACCCCTGACCATTGGCATGCCCTGACCACCATCCACGCCTGCCTGGCCGGCAAAGACGTCTACTGCGAGAAGCCGCTCACGCTGACCGTGGTCGAGGGCCGCAAGATGGTCGAGGCCGCCCGGGCCAACCGCCGCATAGTCCAGACCGGCTCCCAGCAACGGTCGGATCCCAAGTACCGCCTGACCTGCGAGCTGGTCCGCTCGGGCCGGCTCGGCAAGCTGCAGAAGGTGATCGTGGGCCTGCCGCGAGTGAACTTCACCGGCCCGCCGGTCCCGGACTCCGACCCGCCGCCCGAGCTGGACTACGACCTCTGGCTCGGCCCCGCGCCAAAGCGGCCGTACAACGTCAAGCGAGTTCATTATCTGTTCCGCTTCTTCTGGGATTACTCGGGCGGGCAGATGACCAATTTCGGCGCCCACGATATCGACATCGCCCAGTGGGGCCTGGGCATGGACGAGAGCGGCCCGGTGGCCGTCGAGGGGACCGCCACGTTCCATCCCGAGAAGTGGTACGAGACGCCCTCGACCTGCCGCCTTACATACACTTACGCCAACGGCGTGACCATGCTGGTGGGCCAGGTCCAGAAGGACTGCCCGGGCGGCGCGACCTTCGTCGGCACGGAGGGCTCGATCCACATCACCCGCGCACGGCTCCTGGCCAAGCCCGAGGGGCTCGACAAGAAGCCGCTCGGAGACAAGGACGTCCGCCTCTACCAAAGCTCAAACCATCACCGGAACTTCCTCGACTGCGTGCGGAGCCGCAAGCTGCCCATCTGCGACGTGGAGATCGGCCATCGCAGCGCCACGGCCTGCCACTTGGGCAGCATCGTGCTGCGCCTCGGACGCAAGATCCAATGGGACCCGCAGAAAGAACAGATCGTTGGCGACGACGAGGCGGCCCGGATGCTCAGCCGTCCCTATCGGGCCCCGTGGACGCTGTGAGCCGCTACTCCACGAACTGCGGCACCACGAGCTGTGGGATCACGCCCGCGGCGTGTCCCCGGGCGAGAAGCTCGGCGACCGCATGCCGGCCCCGCGGGCCGAAGTCCAGCGTCCACTCGTTCACGTACATGCCGACGAATTGGTCGGCCTGCCCCCGATCCAATCCGCGGCCGAAGCCCAGGGCGTAGCTCAACGCCTCCTCCCGATGGTCCAGGCCGTACTGGATGCTCTCGCGCAGGAGCCGGTTTACGTCGCGGATTACGTCCGGGCCGAGGTCCTTGCGGACCGCGTTGGCCCCCAGCGGGAGCGGCAGGCCGGTCCGATCGAGCCACCAACGGCCCGTGTCCAGGACGAGTTCCAGGCGATGGGCGGCGTAAGTGAGCTGACCCTCGTGGATGATCAGGCCGGCATCGACCTGCTGGCCCTGGTGCTGCCCGGCCGCCACGACGTCGAGGATCTCGTCGAACGGGACCAC
>CAYGZI010000861.1:0-1985 GCA_964354245.1 uncultured Planctomycetaceae bacterium | reverse complement strand
GCGACGGCACGCAACCGAACAGGCGAAAAACCGCATTTGATTCACAGCCTCTCAGCTTTCAGCGATCGCCATGCAGTGCGGCGCCGTGCAAGGGGCGGAGCATGGCCACGCTTCGCGAGGCCATGCCACCCTGCCCATTCAATCAAGCCTTCCTTGCGGTTCTCGGCCGATAGATGTCCGTCGCGGTGCCGAGATAGACTTCGGCGGCGAAACCGAGGGTCTCGCTGAGCGTCGGGTGAGGGTGGATCGACTCGGCCACGTCTTCCACGGTCGCTCCCATCTCGATCGCTAAGACCGCCTCGGCGATCAGCTCGCCCGCACCCGCCCCCACGATCCCGCAGCCGAGCACGCACCGGCTCTCGGGGTCGATGATCCACTTGGTCAGGCCCTCGGTGCGTCCGACCGATTGGGCCCGGCCGCTGGCCGCCCAGGGGAACTGGGCCACCTCCACCGCGCGGGCCTCCTTCTTGGCCTCGCTCTCGGTCAAGCCCGCCCAGGCGATCTCGGGATCGGTGAACACCACGGCCGGGATGGCCCGCGGCGAGAAGACCGCTGCCTCGCGCCCGGCCAGCACTTCGGCCGCGATCTTGCCCTCGTGTGCCGCCTTGTGGGCCAGCATCGGCTCGCTGGCCACGTCGCCAATGGCGAGGATGTGCGGATCGGCAGTCCACCGCTGCGGATCGACCATCACGAAGCCCCGCGAATCGACCTGCACTTTGGTGCGTTCCAGGCCCAAACCCGCGCTGTTGGGCCGGCGCCCGACTGCTATCAGCACGCGGCCGAACCGCTCGGTTGTGCCCGGGCCTTGGCCCTCGAACGTCACCTCGATCGAGTCCTTCCTGTCGGCCAGGGCCACGACCTTGGCGCTCAGCCAGATCGCCGCGAAATCTTTCTCCAGCCTCTTCTGCAGCGGCTTGACCAGGTCGCGATCGACCCCGGGCAGGAGCCCGTCGGTCATTTCCACCACCGAGACGCGGCTCCCCAGCACGGCATACACGGTGCCCATCTCCAGCCCGATGTAACCGCCGCCGATCACCAAGAGCGACTCAGGCACCTCGGGCAGGTCCAGGGCCGCGGTCGAGTCCATGGCACGGGGCGTGGGGAGCGCGAGGGCCGGCAGGCGCGTCGGACTGGAGCCGGTGGCCAGGATGCAGTGCTGAAAGCGGAGGCGGTCGGCCGCGGGCGGCTTGTCTCCCGACTGCTCAAGCCGCAGGATTTGCGAATCCTCGAAGACGCCGCGGGCGCGGATCACCTGGACGTTGCGGCGCTTGGCCAGTTGGGCCAGGCCGCCGCTGAGCGCGGCAATGATCTTCTCTTTGCGGGCCCGCATGGCATCCAGGTCGATCTTTGGGTCGGCGAAGGCTACGCCCCAGTCCGTGGCGTGCCGGGCGTCGGCGATCACTTTGGCCACGTGCAGGAGGGCCTTAGAGGGGATGCAGCCTCGCAGCAGGCACGCGCCGCCCAATCGCGGCTCGGCGTCCACTAGGGTCACTTGCAGCCCGAGATCGGCGGCCATGAAGGCGGCGGCATAACCGCCGGGCCCGCCGCCGAGAACGACGAGTTGGGTTTCCATCGGGTTTCCTCGTGGTGCTGGATTGGCTTCCATCACTTGGATGCTATGGTGTAGAATGGAGTGTACGAGCGGAGGATCATGATGGACTTCGGCAAAGGGCCTACCCTGATTGAAGCTTGTGCCTGGCTCCGCGACGACGCCGAGCGGGTCCAGCGGATTTTGGACGTTGTCGAGCGCAACAGCGTCATTGCGGGGCTACCTCCTTTCGATGAAGCATTTCGCGAGCGGCTACGCAGGGACCTCTTGGCGAGTACCTCCGCAGTTCAGACACCGCCTGGCCGGTGACGCGCCGCATCCACCTACACTCCGTGTTGGGGCACCGTGCCACTGGCCCGGCTTGTTTCTGGTTCCCCCTTCCCTAGCCCAAGTTACGCTATTGGGCGAAATAATTCAACGATTTCCGCCGCTTCGT
>CAYGZI010000860.1:0-2013 GCA_964354245.1 uncultured Planctomycetaceae bacterium | reverse complement strand
GGTGCGATTCACCCCTTGACGACCAAGAGTGCGTAGCGCAAACTAATGTAGGATAGGTGTTTACGGAGGGTAAGCGAATGGCTAGCGGCCACACTGGAAATGTGGTGCCCCGCAAGGGGTTGCGGGTTCGATTCCCGTGCCCTCCGCTGGGCAAACCCTGTGTTTTTGCAGGCTTTCTTGCGTTTCCGGGCACTCCGTCCCGTCCCCCAGTACGGCGGGTTTCGATGCCATAGAATGACACAAAACGACACCCGATCCTGCAACCGCTCCACAACCATCGGTGCCTGTCGCTCGCGCTGCCTGCCTCTCCGGGGCGACCGCGGCCGGCTGCGGAAGCCGGTTGACGGCCCCAGTGACATCACTTATCCCGAGGTGCTTGTAGCGGTCCATCGTCAGGGTGATCGTCGAATGCCGGGCGAGTTGCTGGGCGACCTTCGGATGCTCGCCGGCCGCGGCCAGGTTGCTGATCAACTGGTGGCGCAGACCGTGGAAGTCGAACACCTGGCCCGCTTTAGCGCTTCCTGAAGGCGCTCCACGCGGTCGGCCTTGGTGTCGATGGGAGGGGGATCGGCGATCCGTCGCGGCCACCCGAGATCCTCAAGGGCGTCCAGTAGCGCGGCGACGTTTTTCGCCCGCGCCGTATCGACCTGCGCATTTTCCAGGACCGCGGCGGGCTGTCCAGAGGAGCCCGGAGCCGCCGCGCCGGGTGGCGGGTGATGGGTGGCGGATGGGGCGCCTGCGGACTCTCGACTCTGGACTCTCGCCTCCGGTCTCCAGTCTCCGGCCTGCCCTCTGCTACTTGCGCTTTCGCCCGGGCCTCTTGGGCGATACCTTCGGCTTGCCCTCGGCTGCCGGCGGCTTGGTCGCCGCGACTTCGGCGGCCCTTTGCTTCAGGGCCCGGTCGATCGCCCCGACGGTGCGGACGCTGGGGGCGAACTTGCCGCGCTCGACCCGGTTGAGCGTCTCCACCCGGATGCCCGCGCGCCGGGCCAGCTCGGCCTGCGAGAGGCCCAAGGCGCGGCGGTGGCGGATGATGTCCCGGGCGATCATCGCCTTCATGGTTTCCACGGCCGGGTAGTTGCCCTGGGCGTCCGGCAGGGGCAACTCCGGTTCACGCGGTTCCGATGCCTCCCGAAGCCGGAGGTACTCCCGCTCCGGGAGCACGACAAACCGCTGCCCCGCCAAAGTCAGTTGCTGCACGTCGCCGTGGCTTGTTGAGTGTTCAGTCGCCATAGAAATCCTCCCGATGCCCCACCATTTCCACCAGTTTCCCGCGGATAGGCGGAAATGTCAAGGGGTGCTCCGCGGCGGGTGGATCCGCACGCGGAAGACCGGGCCCGTGTCGCCCAGGGTGAACCGAAACAGTGGCGACTTGTGGACCCGCGGGCGCGGCCGGTCCCGAGGGACCTTGCCTCTTGCGAGGGAGAGCGTGTCGAGGACCCGGGCCGCCTCCGGCGGTTCGAGACGCGCCTCGAGCGGCTCGTCGGACTCGATCACGTGAAAGAGCCGGCGGCGCGTGATGAGGCAGCCGCAAGCGCGGCAGGGTTTCACGGTCAGCCGCGCGCCGCATTTCTCGCATCGCCCGTTGCCACCTGGTGTCCTTTTGGTACTGTAGCGAAGCTGGGTGTTTTGGTATAAGTTCGGGCGACGGTGAATGAGCGAGCGTCCGGTGGACTTTGCCGCGGCGGGTGTTGTACTGCAAGACGTGTAAGGCGCGTTTCTCCGAGCGGAAAGGGACGCCGTTGTTCGACACGCGGTTGTCCGAGGAGAAAGTCGTGGCGATTCTTGCGCATCTGAGCGAAGGCTGCGGCGTGCGCAAGACGAGTCGGTTAGTCGGGGTAAGCAAAGACACGGTGACGCGGTATGCGCTGCGTGCGGGAGAGCACTCCCAACAACTGCACGACGAGTTGGCGGCTTTTTCCCCCGGAGACGCGCGAGGTGCAGTTCGACGAAAAAGGGGCCTTCGTCGGCAAAAAGGAAGAGAACTGCGATCCTCTTGACCCGGTGGTAAAG
>CAYGZI010000859.1:0-2018 GCA_964354245.1 uncultured Planctomycetaceae bacterium | reverse complement strand
GGCTGGCGGTGACCATGCCGGAGAGCATGACCGTCGAGCGGCGGCGCATGTTGAAGGCCCTGGGGGCGGAGCTGTTCCTGACCCCCGCAGCGGACGGGATGCCCGGGGCCGTGCGCCGGGCAGAGGAGATGGCCGCAGCCCATCCGGCGTACTTTGTGCCGCAGCAGTTCAAGAACCCGGCCAACCCCGAGGTCCACCGCAAGACTACGGCCGAGGAGATCTGGCGGGACACGGGCGGACAGGTGGACATCGTGGTGTCCGGCGTGGGAACCGGCGGCACGATCACCGGAGTGGGGGAGGTGCTCAAGTCGCGCAAGCCCGGCGTCGTCATGGTGGCGGTGGAGCCGGTCAACAGCCCGGTGATCACCCAGCGGCGGGCAGGCGAGCCGTTGCGGCCGGGCAGGCACACGATCCAGGGGATCGGCGCCGGATTCATCCCGGATGTCCTCAACGTCGACATCATCGACGAGGTGGTCCAGGTTGCGGACGAGGATGCGATGGAGACGACGCGCCGCCTGGCCAGGCAAGAGGGCCTGATGGTCGGGATCAGCAGCGGGGCAGCGGCTTGGGCGGCCCTCCACGTGGCCCGCCGCGAGGCCAACCGCGGAAAGGTGATTGTCACCGTCCTTCCGGATCTTGGCGAGCGATACCTCTCGACCAAGCTCTTTCCGGAATAAAGAAGCGGCCCACCCGGTTCCCCGAGCGGGCCGCTCCTTGCTTTGCGCTAAAGGCGGTTCACCCGCGGTCGGGTGGACGCCTGGGATGATCGGCTACTTGGTCACGCGGCCTTCTCGGCAGCGGGGGTCGGGGTGCCAGTGGCGGGAGCGGCTTCGCCTCCGCAGCAGCTCGCCTCGCAGCAGCTCTTGGAGCGGCGCGGCGTGTGGCAGCGCTGCGGCTTGCAGCGGGGCTCGCAGGCCTGCTCGCAGCGGTTGGGCTTGCAGGCCCGTTGGGCGTGGCAGCGCTTCGGCTTGCAGCGGGGCTCGCAGCAGCTCTTCTCGCAGGCGGCCGGGGCACAGGCCTTGACGGCCTCGCAGGGCTTCGCTTCCTCGCAGCAGTTGGGCTTGCAGGCCCGCCGCGCGTGGCAGCGCTGCGGCTTGCAGCGGGGCTCGCAACAGCTCTTCTCACACGCGGCCGGGGCACAGGCCTTCACGGCCTCGCAGCAGGCCGGAGCCGCACAGCTCGTCCGGTTGAACAGTCCCGCTTGGGCAGTGGCGGCGCTGGCCGCAATCAACACGGCAATTGCGGCGACCGCCAGGAAAAGGACACGACGGTTCATTGGGGGAACTCCTTGTTAGGAAAAACCGAGTGGGATACTAAAGCAAGGTGGCGTGGTTGGGGGCTCTGCCTCCGATCTAACGGAGACTATCGACGGCCCGCCGGGCGTTTTCTTAGGCCAGACATCCCATTTCCGCCACATCTCGCATATCCTCCCCCCGGTTATGAGAGCAATTCCGGCTTTGACGCCTGTGCGCAATTTGCCGGACGGCGAGACAATTCAGCCGCCCCCGCCTCCTGCCTCACCGCGGCCACACGCAGAGCCCCCCGATGAACCGCACCCGCCGCGGCCGCAACCTAGCCTTGAATCGGAGCCGACAGCTTTCAGCTTTCAGCCGTCCCGGGAGGCGAGAAAATGACCGTGCAGGAAGACCCCGCCGAGTTGCTGTATTCTCGCCTGGCCGAGGATCCGGACCTGGCAGACATCGTCGGGATGTTCGTGCAAGAGATGCCCGAGCGGATTGCCCGGCTGCTGGACCGCTTCGGCGCGTCAGACTGGGACGGGCTGCGGCGCGCGGCTCACCAGCTCAAGGGCGCCGCCGGCAGCTACGGGTTCGGCCCCATCTCCCCCGCCGCGGCTCGCCTGGAAGATAACGTCCTCCATTCGCGGCCGGAGGAGGAAATCAACCGGGCCGTACACGAGCTGATCGAGTTGTGCCGCCGGGCACGCGCCGGAACGCTGCCACAACCCACACCCAGCGAGGAGACGGCGTGACGCCGGGCCCTCCGCTTTCCGCTTTCCG
>CAYGZI010000858.1:0-2025 GCA_964354245.1 uncultured Planctomycetaceae bacterium | reverse complement strand
CTCCGTCCCGGACATATCGACCCGCATTTCACTATCCATACTCTCGAGGTCCTCTTCGAAGTCAAGCTGGACGTGATGCCACCGTTCCTCGTGGTGGCGAAGAGAGCCGGTGATCGGGTCACGGTACGCCTTCGGAATCTGTGAGGCGGCGCATGGGTCTCGGCAGGTTTCGGGTCCAGAGAAGCCCCAGTCTGACTACCCAGTCCGTGGTGCTTGCGCGTTTGATACTCGTTGCTCTCGTCGTGCGCGGCGGCGTCTTGGTGCTCTCGCCCCGGGCGCTGGAGGATGACCCGGACGGCTACCGCGCGGTGGCCGAGAATCTCCTTAGGCACGGGACATTCGGCGCGGGAAACACTCCGACGGCCTATCGCCCGCCGCTTTACCCTCTGATGCTTGCGCCCTGCCTCGCGCTGGGGCCGTGGAGTCGGGCTGCGATTGGCGTGCTCCACGTGGGCCTGGGTGTTGCGACCGTCTGGCTTACGTTTCGCGTGGCCCAGCGATGGGGCCTGGGCCGATGGGCCTTGCCGGCTGCACTCTTGGTGGCTTTGGACCCGATCCTGCTCAGGCAATCGACGCTCATCATGACCGAGACTTCGGCCGCGCTGTTGGCTGTGGCAACACTGGCCCTGCTAACTGCGGCCGACCGGCGGCCCAGCGCGGGCCGGGCCTTGGCCGCCGGCGCGTGCGTTGCCCTGGCGGCCCTATGCCGCCCCGCGTTCCTCCCGTGGCTTGGCTTGGGCGCCGTGATTCTCCCTTGGTCGGCCTCTAAAGCCCACGGGATGCAACCCGTGGGCTTTACAGGGTCTGAAGTGATTCAGTTCCGGGTGTTTAAGGTCTTATTGGCGTTTATCATCGGTGCGGCGATTGTGCTGGCGCCGTGGGTCATTCGCAACCATCTTCAGTTCGGCCGGCCGATTGTCTCCACGACCCACGGCGGCTACACCCTCTGGTTGGCAAACAACCCCGACTTGTACGAGCACCTGCGGACCGGGACTTGGGGCTCGCTTTGGAACGCCGACGAGTTCAACAAGGCCTGGCGCGCCGAGGCGTCCCGCGCCAGCCCCGCCGACGAGCCGACCGCAGACCGGTTGGCATACTCGCGGGCTTGGGAAGCCATCCGAGCGCAACCCGGGATGTTTCTCTATTCGTGTCTAGTGCGCGTCGGTCGGCTCTGGACTCCGCTGCCGCACCAACTCTCGCCCGACGAGGCGCCGACCACGCGAATGGCCCGCTACGCGGTAGCAGTCTGGTATACCGTGGAGCTGTTGCTGGCGGCCGTGGGGGTTGTGCTCCTGGTGCAGGCTGGGGGCGAGCGAGGTAGGACGGATTCGAAACCCGTCCCACATTCCAAGAGTCCCGTAGTCTGTGCCGAGAGTGCCGGGCTCCTTGCGGGAGAGGGCCCCGGCGAAGGCGCCCTCACCCTAACCCTCTCCCAGAGGGAGAGGGGACCCGGTTGGCTCTGGGGCCTGCTCTTGGTCATCTGTTTTGTGGGGGTCTATACCCTCTTTTGGACGGATATGCGGATGCGGGCGCCGCTGGCGCCGGTGGTGGCGATGGCTGCCGCCGCGGGGGTCGCGGGGCTCCTGGATCGCCTTCGGCGGCCGAAGTAGCGTCTGCTCAATGGATTGCGGGCGCGGGGGAATCCCCCAAGCCGCCTTGATCCAGGGGATAGGGAACCCTATAATCCGGCCCACTTGGGGATGGAGCCCCATGCTTCTCTCTGACTGCTCTTAGGATAGCAAGTTACGATTCGGCCCAAGCCGTCTACCGCGGGCGGCCTTGGGGAGCAAGGATGCCAGACTGCTGAACGTATCCCGCTGGATCAGGCCCGGCTGCATCCTGCGCGCGGCAGTGCGTCGCTGCGCGAAGCCAACCCCTGCGCGCCGATCATTGCCGACCTCGCTGCCGTTGCTCGTACTTTCGGCGGTCCTGCTGGCAGCCTTCGCCCCCAATGTCCAAGCCCAAACCCCAGCGGCCCCGAGCGACGCCTCTCAACTTCATCCCTCATCCCTCATCCCTCATCCC
>CAYGZI010000857.1:0-2030 GCA_964354245.1 uncultured Planctomycetaceae bacterium | reverse complement strand
TCTCCGACTGCAACATGCAGGAAGGGAGCCTGCGCGTGGACGCCAACATCAACCTCCACCTCGACACGCCCGAGGGCAAGGTGGCCACGCCGATCGTGGAGGTGAAAAACATGAACAGCTTCCGCGCGGTGGAGCGGGCCATGGCCTACGAGGCCCAACGCCAGTATCAGGTCTGGCGCGAGACGGGCAGGCGGCTCGGCCAGGTCCCCAAGGAGACCCGCGGCTGGGACGACGCGGCCCAGACCACTTGGGGGCAACGCTCCAAGGAGGAATCGAGCGACTACCGCTACTTTCCCGATCCGGACCTGGTGCCCGTGACCGTGAGCGACGAGGAGATCCAACGGGCGCGGGAGTCGCTGGGCGAGCTTCCCGCCCGGCTGCGCACGCGCCTGGAAACGACCTATGGCATCACGCCCTACGACAGCGACGTGATCGTCAATCAAGGCCGGGCGCTGGTGGATTACTACGTCGAGCTGGCCGACGGCTGCGGCGACGGCAAGCAGGCCGGCAACTGGATCCAGCAGGACGTGCTCCGCACGCTCAACGAGAAGGAGCTGACGATCGGCCAATATCCAGTCGCGGCAGAGGCCCTGGCCGAGCTGATCCGCAAGTGCGCCGCCGGGCAGCTCGAGACCAGCCGCGGGCGCGAGGTCCTGGCCGCCATGGTCGCCACCGGGAAGACCGCCGACGAAGCGATGCAGGCCCTCGGCATCCGCCAGGTCGATGATTCGGACCTGGTGGCCCTCGGTCAAGAGCTGCTCCGGGGCAATCCCAAGATCCTCAACGAGCTGAAGGCAGGCAATATGAAAGCCGTCGGCTCGCTCATCGGGCAGGCGAAGAAGCGGAATCCGAACGTGAATCCCAATCGGTTCCGGGAGATTTGCCTGGAATTGGTGAAGAGGGAAGGGATTGGGGATTAGGGATTGGGGATTAGGGATTAGGGGCGAAGGTAAACGAATGTTGTTCGTTGGAGTGTGGGGTGCGGCCCGTGATTTCCAATCCCTAATCCCTAATCCCCAATCCCTAATCCCTGCTTCCCGTGAGCATCATCACCCTCACCACCGACTTCCGCACCGGCAGCCCGTACGTGGCGGCCATGAAAGGGGTGATTTATTCGCTCAATCCGGCGGCCACGGTGGTGGACATCTCGCACGAAATTCCCGCCCAGGACATCCGCCAGGCGGCCGTGGTGCTGGACGACGTGACCGACCGCTTTCCGCCCGGCTCGATCCACGTGGTCGTCGTGGACCCCGGCGTGGGGACGGAGCGGGCGATGTTGTTTGTGCGGATCGGGCGGCAGAACTATCTGGCCCCGGACAACGGCGTCCTGAGCCGCCTGGTCCGGCGCAAGGCCCCGGAGAAGATCGTCCGGCTGACCGAGCAGCAGTACTGGCTTCACCCGGTCTCGGCGACCTTTCACGGGCGCGACATCCTGGCCCCGGTGGCCGCGCGGTTAAGTCTGGATCTCGACCCGGACTGGCTGGGCGTGCCGCAAGAGACTTTGGTGATGCTGGATTGGCCGGAGGTGCGTGCTAAGCCGCAAGCGATTCGCGGGTCCGTGTTGCTGATTGATTCGTTTGGCAACTTGATTACCGACATCACCGAAGAAATGCTGGCCGACCGGCCCAAAGATCAGTCAATCCGAATCTCTTGCGCGGGCCACGACGTGATCGGCCTCTGCCGCACCTACGGCGACCGGCCGGAGGGGACGCTCGTGGCCCTGATCGGCTCCAGCGGGCGCCTGGAATTGGCCTTGGTCGGCGGCAGCGCGGCGATGCTACTGAAAGCCCGCGTGGGTGATGCGGTCGCCGTGGAGTGGAAGTAGGTTTCTTCGCGCCGGGCAAGCCCGGCCGCTACGCGGTCCCCCCTGAACCCTGAACCCCGAACCCTGAAGCCTGAACCCTTGCCGGGCCGACACGGCCCGGCTCTGAACACTGGTTTCCATGCCCGAACCGACCCGCGAACAACTGAAGCACTGGGACCGCACGCTGGTCTGGCACGCCTTCACGCAAATGGCCGAGTACCAGCCG